>JAIBAS010000391.1 GCA_019695075.1 Promineifilum sp.
GCTACCGGCTGATCGGCACGTCGGCGCGCGGCCAGGCCGACTATCGGCGCGTCGAGCGCTACACCCTGCCGCTGGTGCTGCTGCTGGGCAGTGAGCGCGAGGGGCTGACCGCGGCCCAGACGGCCGCCTGCGACGCGCTGCTGCGGCTACCCATGCGCGGCCGGGCCACGTCGCTCAATCTGGCTGTCGCCGCCGGGGTCATGCTCTACGCCATCCACGACAGCCTCGACGCGCAGGGTCGCCTACGCGACTAATCTTTCCCCCTTTCCGACAAACTATACCGCTTGCGGGCAGCAAGGTATGCCTCCGGCATATGGAGAAACCGGCCGCGCCGTCGTACTGTATGGCTACGCTGAGCGGCGGCGCGACGCGGCTTCTCAGCTTTCCGATGGGCCAGGCCCGCCCCTTGCGGGCCAGGAGAAAGCGACAATGCCGGAAGATGACTATCGCAGTGAATTTCTGAACGACACCGAACCGGGGCCAATCGCCCCCACTTCGGGCGTGCGCGTCTATGACCGGCCGACCGGCCTGCGGGCCGTGCCGGTGTGGGCGTTCATCCTGCTGGCGCTGCTGATTCTGGCCGCGTTGTGGGCCTTCTTTAGCACTCTCGCCTAACCGACCTGCCGACCGTGCATTGTGCGAGACCACACCGGCCGGCGGCTGATTGGTAGTCGTTGCTATGTCGTGCGTTTACTCGCGAGACATACGAGGAGAATCAGACGATGAAAACGATTGTTGGACTCTATGACAACATGCACGATGCCGAAGAGGTCATCACCGACCTGGTGCAGGCCGGTTTCGACCGGTCGGACATCAGCCTGATGGCCGCCGACCGCTGGGCCGATGATGTCGGCGCGGCTACGAGCACCGGCGCGACCGTCGTTGGCGCGACCCAGGGCGGCGCAGTCATGGCCGGCCCAGGGGCCATGTCCGGCGCGAACGGCACGACCATGACGCCGGACGATGATATCGTTGCCCCGACGGGCGATCAGCTTGTCAGCGACGTGACCACCGGCGCAGTGACCGGCGTCGTCGTTGGCGGCCTGACCGGCGTGCTGCTGGGGCTGGGCGTGTTGGCCATTCCCGGCTTTGGGCCGGTGTTGGCCGCCGGGCCGCTGGTGGCCGGGCTGGCCGGTGCGGGCCTGGGCGCGGCCGTCGGCGGCCTCGTCGGCGCGCTGGTCAGTTGGGGCGTGCCCCCGGAAGAGGCCGAACTGTACGCCGAGAGCGTGCGCCGCGGCAGCATCCTCGTGGGCGTCAAGACCCCGGACGAGCGTGCCCAGCAGGCCGTGAACGTCATGAACAACCACGGCCCGGTTGATGTGGAGCGCCGCTCCGAGTATTGGCGTTCCTCCGGCTGGGCCGGCTACGACCCCGACGCGCCGGCCTGGTCAGACGCTGAGGTCGATAGCGACCGCCGCACCTATAACAACTATCTCGACTATTCCGCTTACGCGCCTGCTTTCCGCGAGCACTACCAGACGACCTACGGCAACATGGGCCGCGACTACACCTATTACGACCCGGCCTACCGCTATGGCTACAACCTGGCCATGGACGAGCGCTACCGCGATATCGACACCTGGGATGAGATGGAGGCCGACGCGCGCGCCTCGTGGGAGAAGGGCGAGAACGCCGTGCAGGGCGCGTGGGATGACTTCAAGGACGCCGTCCGCCACGCCTGGGAAGACGTGAAGGACGCGCTGGACATTGAGGCCGACTACGCCGGGCGCGAGGAGCGCTATCGCAGCCATTACGAGACGCTCTACCGCAACACACTGCGCGACTACTCGTGGTATGAGCCGGCCTATCGCCACGGCTACATCATGGGCATGGACGAGCGCTATGACGACTTCGACACCTGGGAAGAGGCCGAGGCCCAGGCGCGCGAGGACTGGGAGCAGAAC
Organism: Promineifilum sp.; assembly: GCA_019695075.1. Lineage (GTDB taxonomy): Bacteria > Chloroflexota > Anaerolineae > Promineifilales > Promineifilaceae > Promineifilum. The sequence continues at coordinate 1,905 of JAIBAS010000391.1, forward strand.
CACCCCGCCAGCGAGGGCGGCGCCACCGCCACGGCCTGGGAAGAGATCAAAGAAGCCGTGCGGCAGGGTTGGGATAGCGTCCGCGAGGCGTTCGACATCGATGACGACGTGGCCGTTCCGCCGGGAACGGGTGGCCCCGACGGCTACTTCCGGCCGAGTAACGGCTAATCAGTGATGACGTGGGGCGGCGCGCGTTAGGCCAGCGGCGCGCGCCACCCGGCCGCCGAGCGCGGACATGAGGACACACAGAGGAAGCGCCCCTTCCTCTGTGTGTCGTTTATGGTCACAGGCGCGGGAGCTTACTACTCCGCGCCGCCGGCCATGGCCGGCGCGGACAGGTGTTCCACCAGCCAGTTGAAGACGTTCTTGCGGCTGCGGACGTTGCCGGGCAGGGCGGTGCGGATGGCCATCTCGACGCGCTTGACGTCCTCTTCGGTCTCGTAGCCGAAGTGATTGACGACCTTCTGGATCATCGGGATGACTTCGTAGCCTTGCCGCCGGTTGAACATGATCCGGTCGTGGGCGACGCTGGTCTTGCTGTCGCCCTCGCCGGCCTCCCACTTGTACTTGCCCTTGTCGATCATTGCCCGCTTGACTTGAATTGCCATGTCTACCTCCATGTATTCAGAACTGCGTTGAAGAACCCCTGTCCCACCCTCGCCATTGCCGGCCGATCAGTACGTGGTCGTAACATTGCGCGATACCTTGTACGCCTGTCACGATACTGGGCATACATTGTTCGCGTGGGCTTACCACAGACATGGCCCCTCACGTCAGGTAAATAGCCTGGTGTGCAGGATAGTCCCCGCCCGCACAACGGGGTTGTACTCGCCTCGGTCGCAACGGTTACCAGCTTCAACTCAGTCTATTAGCTCGACCAGCCAGTTGGCGGCCTGAATCTTCGTGTCCAATTCGCGATAGGTCTGGGCCAGGTCGTCGGCCTGTTGTTGTAGCCCGGCGACATTTATGGTGCTCTGGAAGCGCACCTCGCTCTTGGTGAAGCGGTCCTGCTTGATGATCGCTGCTTGAACCAGAGCGGTGACGATGGAATGGCGCAATTGCAGCGTGTCGCGCTCGGCGATGGCGTCGGCGATGGTGCGGCCGTTGTCCAGCGGCGTGGTCGAATTGGTGCGGTTGATGCGCTGGATGAGGCGCGTCAGTTCGGCCGCCGTGCGCTCAACTTCAGCCAGCAGCGCCGCCGGGTCTTCGGCCGGGGCGTCGCCTTCCTGCACGCGGGCCACGCGCACCAGGCGCTCGCGCAACTGGTCGAGCCGCTTGCGGTGGTCGGCGCGTTGGATGAGGGCTTCGGCTAGTTTCATGGTGTGTATTATCTATGAGAATGATATGACTTACTTGCGAAACAGAGGACCATCTCTATCTTAACATATGCAATGCATAGAGCCTATAACGATCGATGATCATGCTCGTGCCGGGATGCTCTCAACGGCATTATTGTGTATAATTTGCTGTATATCCTATGGAGGTGGGTGAAGTGAGTACGGCAATGGTTCGCAAACAGATCTATATTCCTCGGCGTCAGCAAACTCTAATTAAGCGTATTTCGGAGACGCGCGGCGTTAGCGAAGGAGAAGTGATTCGTCAGGCAATCGAACGTGAGATTAATCGGGAGTGGCCTGGAACGACCCTGGAAGCATCTACTGCGTGGGAACAACTCATGCAGTTCGTTGAAGAGAGAAAACAAGCTGCCGGCACAGGGGAACCCTACCGCTGGAATCGTGAAGAGATCTATGAAGAGCGCGCAAGCCGGTGGGTGCGCCCGGCTCAGGAGTGAGTACCAATAATGGCCATCGCACTTCTCGATACGAACGTGCTTGTTTACATCGTTGATCCGGAAGACCCTAAGAAACAATCCAGGGCTGAGGAGGTCATGAACGCACTCAGAGCCAATCAAAATGGCCGACTCAGTGTGCAAAACTTGGCTGAGTTCTTTTACACCACTACTCGAAAACTCAAACCTCCTCTTTCACCGAGTCAGGCAATGGAGCAGATCGACCGGTTTCAAACTCTGTGGCCTGTCTTTTCACTAACACCACTGATTGTGACTGAAGCCGCCCGCGCGGTTCGCGATTATCAGTTGGCCTATTACGATGCCCAGATTTGGGCCACAGCCAGGCTCAATGGGGTGGCGATCGTCCTCAGTGAAGATTTCCAGACTGGTCGGACGCTGGAAGGGGTTCAGTTTATCAACCCGTTCGCCGACGACTTCCGGCTCGAGATGTTGTTCTAGCGCCACCCTGACCGCGCTCGCGGCCCGGAAAGGGCTATAATTCCCTCATGGGACGAGTATTCGCCGACACCGACCAGGCGATCGAGGACATCCTGATCGCTCGGTTGCGCCAGACCGCGGCCGAGCTTGGCGTTGCTGACCTGCTGGAACAGGCGCTCCGGGAGCAAGACGCACCATGACCACCCTCTTTGCCCACAACGCGCAGCAGCGCGCCCAACAGGAAGCGCCATTGGCCGCGCGGATGCGCCCGCGCACGCTGGACGAGTTCGTCGGCCAGGGCCACATCGTCGGCCCCGGCCGGTTGTTGCGCCGCGCCATCCAGGCCGACCAGCTGTCGTCGCTCATCTTCTATGGCCCACCGGGCACGGGCAAGACGACGCTGGCAATGGTCATTGCCAACAGCACCCGCAGCCACTTCATCACCATCAATGCCGTGCTGGCCGGGGTGAAGGAGATCCGCGAGGCCATCGACGTGGCCCGCGAGCGGCGCGAACTCTACAGCCAGCGCACGACCCTCTTTGTCGATGAAGTCCACCGCTGGAACAAGGCCCAGCAGGACGCCCTGCTGCCCCACGTTGAGAACGGCACGATCATCCTCATCGGCGCGACGACGGAGAATCCCTACTTCGAGGTCAACAAGGCGCTGGTCAGCCGCAGTCGCATCTTCCAGCTACGGCCGCTGACCGAGGACGACCTGCGCGCTGTCGCCCGCCAGGCGCTGAGCGACCCGGAGCGCGGCTACGGCAAGCTCAACGTCGCCCTATCGGCCGACGCGCTCGATCACCTGGTCGATGTGGCCAACGGCGACGCCCGCGGCGTGCTCAACGCCCTGGAGCTGGCCGTGGAGACGACGCCGCCGGACGAGAATGGCGTCATCACCGTCGATCTGGCCGTGGCCGAGGAGTCGATCCAGCGCCGGGCCGTGCTCTATGACAAGGACGGCGATGTTCACTACGACACCATCTCCGCCTTCATCAAGAGCCTGCGCGGCTCCGACGCCGACGCGGCGCTGTACTGGATGGCCAAGATGATCTATGCCGGCGAAGACCCGCGCTTCATCTTCCGGCGCATGGCCATCTTCGCCGGCGAAGACGTGGGCATGGCCGACCCGGCGGCGATGGGCGTGGTCGTCAACGCCTGGGAGACGTTCGAGCGCATCGGCATGCCGGAGGGGCGCTTTCCGCTGGCGATCGCCGCCATCTACCTGTCCACCGCGCCCAAGTCCAACTCGGCCTTTGCCTTCTTCGACGCGCTGGGCGCGGTGGAGAAGGAGCGCGAGGCCGACGTGCCCAACCACCTGAAGGACGGCAACCGCGACAAGGAGGGCTTCGGCCACGGCGAGGGCTATCTCTATCCCCACGCCTACCGCGATCACTGGGTGGCGCAACAGTACTTGCCCGACGCGCTGCAAGGCAAGGTTTTCTATCAGCCGGGCGAGCTGGGCTATGAGCAGCGCATCCGCGATGAGGTGGCCCGGCGGCGCGAGGCGCAACTGGCGGCAATGGTCGAGAGCGCCGACGACCCCCATCTGGAGGTGCTGACCACCAGCCCCAAGGACCGCGGTAAGGACGCCTGGCTGCAACGGGCCGTGGCCGGCAGCGGCCGGCAACTGGCGGTGTTGCGCGACCGGCTATTCGAGATGGCCGCCGTCCAGCGTCACCACTTGGTGCTGGACGTGAACGCCGGCAGCGGGCTGCTGACGTGGGAGGCGGCCCGGCGCGCGCCGGAGGGCGGCATCTGGGCGCTGACGGCCGACGCCACGGCCGGCGAGGCGCTGCGCCAGCAGGCGGCGCGCCTGCCGGAGGTGGAGCGGCCGGTCGTCCTCATCGGCGAGTTGCCGGAGTTGGACTACTTGCTGAGCCTGCGCGGCGAGGAAGGGGTGCGCTTCGACCGCATCCTCGGCCGCAATCCCTTCACCGCCCTCAGACCTCAGAGGTCTCAGAAGACCTCTGAGGTCTTTAGGCCCCTCATTGCCCGCCTGCTGCCGGACGGTCGTCTCGTCCTGACCCAGGTCATTCCCCGGCACACCCAGCGGCTTTACGAGCTTGTCAGTTGGGGCCGGGCGACGGCGTTGCGCGACAAGGTGGCCGCCGCCGAAGAGGCCATCTACGCCGACGCGGCCGACCCGCTGGTGAATTGGGACGCCGACGACCTGCGCGCGGCGCTGGCGGCAGCCGGGCTGGTGGACGTGCGGCTGTCGGTGGAGGAGCAGACAGAGGAGCGGCGGATTACGGCGGGGCATCTGGAGCGTTGGTTCCCCATATCAGCGGCGGAAGGCTCTCACCCAGGAGCAGAGGGAACTGGGGCGCGGTTGAGCTATGGCGAGCGGCTGCTGACCGGCGGGTTGACGGTGGCCGAGGGGGGCAAGGTGGCGAAGCTGTTCCGCGAGCAGTTGACGGAACAGACGGTGAGTTGGCGCTCGCGGCTGGCGTTTGTCGTGGGTGCGAAAGAGCGATAACTCGATAATCACTACTGGTAGGCGTCATCTAGGGTGTGTATGCAAATTTGTGAAACGTTCTATTTGACCAGGCCGCCCGGGCCTAAAGGCAACCGGGCTACTCAACAACGCCGGCCGAGACCGGCTCGGGTAGCGCGCGTTCTCCTCTGAAGGCCCGTTCAGGGGCCGTCGTTGACTAGCCCCGTGGCTTTAGCCCGGGGCGGCGTGGCCAACGCGCTAATTTGCATACACACCCTAAAGGAACCGTCCATGGGGAACCACTACACATCGTTGACTTGCCTGACAACTGACCAAGCTGCTGTGGCAGATGTACTGCGCCGTCATCAACGCGCTGCGTTCGTTCTGCCTCCTATCAAGGGGTGTATCGTTGTCTATGACCAAGAATGCGACACCCCGGACTTCGACGAAGTCTCTACCCTGTCCATGAGGCTCTCGACAGAACTGGCCTGTCTTGTCTTTGCCGTCTTGAATTATGACGATGATTTGCTGTGGTATTGCCTTTACTCAGATGGCGCGCTGGTGGATCAATACAATTCGTTCCCAGGCTACTTGGATGTCTCAATAGGCACAGAGCCAACCGGCGGCGATCCTGAAGGGCTTTGCCGGGCCTTTGGCAAGCCTGAGAGCCTGTGGAAGCTTAACAAGCTGCTGCGCAATCCTGACTTTATAACGGCGACCGAGCATCATGAGGCCATTGCAAATGCCCTGGATCTGCCGATAGCTATATCGCAGTTGAGCTACTCGGAACTTGTTCGAGAAGGCTTTGGTAACGATCAACTAGCTAATACCGTCCTTGCCATCTCTCGTACAGACGTTGCCAAGGTTGTTCCTGTCGAACCAGTTCCTTTGTCGTTTGACCTCGAAAAAGAAGTCCGTGACTTAGTCCGTCGGGATAAGGTCATCAGCGCCATCTACCTTTATCGAGCTACCACAGATTGCTCGCTTCAGGAAGCCCATGACTATGTGTTGGCGCTTAAGCCCCAGTAACGGGGAATTATAGAAAAACCGGGCTTCTGAGCTTGACCGGGAGTGACGGGCGCGATTCTCCCGAATCGCGCCACGACAAGCATGATGGAGACAACGGAGAATTGCCATGAAGTGGCGACGCGACAAGAAGGAAACAACTCCGGCCCCTGCGGATATCTACGTGCAACTGCGGCAGCGCGTGCTGACGGCGAAGCCCGATGATATTGGTCTGCCACCAAGCGAAGACCAGCAGCGGCCGTGGGCCGTGCTGATGGAAATGGCTTACCCGGAGGCGGTAGCGACGCTGGTCAGCGTGGCCGACAACACCACCAGCTTCTATTTCAGCAACGGCGGCGGCATCATTGGCGCAGGCGAGTGGCCGCAGGTGGCCGAAGCGACGCAGTTCTTTGTCGCCAGCGCGCAGGCGTTCCTGCCGCACATGACGCCGACGAGCGACTTCCCACTGCCGGAGGCGGGACACGTGCGCTTTCACGTGCTGACCTATGGGGGAGCCTACACCGCCGATGTACCGGATGCCGACATCCGGCAGCAGCATCCGCTAACCCAGCTATATGCCATCGCCCATCTGGTGATCACGCGCATGAGGGAGCAGGAAGAGAGCACGCGGCAGCAGAGGGGCAAAGGATAGGCTTGATGCGATTCGGGAGAATCGCGCCACGATGAAAGAGGTCTGATGCTAACCTATCGAGCGATCAAGTCCTGGATGGTTCACTATCCCGACCCTATCCGCGGCCGGGCCGGGGACATCTTCGCCCTCGGCCGCCGCGACGATGAGTTCCCCGGCTGGGTATGGGCCACGGCCGCGGACGGCCGCGAGGGCTGGGTTCCCGAAAGCCGGCTGCGCATGGAGGGGGACAACGGTGTGCTGTTGCGCGATTACACCGCCGCCGAACTGGCCCTGGCGCCGGGCGACGTTGTCAGCGGCGACCTGGTGGAGAGCGGCTGGCTGTGGGCGACCGCGGCCGATGGCCGGTCGGGCTGGGCGCCGTTGGAGTGCCTGACCCGCGCGCGGCGCGACGGGCGCGGCCCGGCCGATCTGCGCTCCATCGCTTTCGAGACGGGCTTCACGCGCTGGGCCGAGGGTTCCGTGCTGGCCCGCTTCGGCGAGACCCACGTCCTCTGCAACGTCACCATCGAGAACAGCCTGCCGCCGTGGCTGAAGAACCGCGTGCCGCCGCAGGGCTGGCTGACGGCCGAGTATGCCATGTTGCCGCGCAGCACCCACACGCGCAGCCCGCGCGAGCAGCGTTGGCCCAAGGGGCGCACACAGGAGATCGGCCGGTTGGTTGGCCGCGGCCTGCGCGCCGCCCTCGACCTGTCGCTGCTGGGCGAGCGGACGCTGACAGTCGATTGCGATGTGTTGCAGGCCGATGGCGGCACGCGCACGGCGGCCATCAGCGGCGGCTGGGTGGCCGTGGCGCT
>JAIBAS010000278.1 GCA_019695075.1 Promineifilum sp.
TGTCCAACAAGCCCTTCGGCGCAGGTGAGCCGTTACCCGATGATGATTGGCGGCCGACGTGCGATCAGTGCGACCGCGCATGGCCGTGAGAACCCAAGCTGTGTCAGGTCGTTGCCGGATGCAACTGTCAAATCCCCGAAGTCGCGTGGAATGGAATGGTAGCTGAGGACGTTGTGACGCGCCGCACTCGCGGTATCTCGCAGCGTCTGCGAGGGTAGCCCGCGTTAGGTATAGATAGTTTCCCCCCGCCCCACTGTGCAACAGCTGCAGCAAGCTCTGTGCAGATGCGACTCCACGCTGCTGGACTCACCCAGCCGGTATATGAGCCGGCATATGATTACCGGTCGCGGTTGAGCAGTAGCTTCATTTGTGCTCGCCGCCCAAACCGACGATGGCCGCATCTACGGTGTCCCCTTGTCCATTAGGGTGACATTTTCGCTTTTCCCTTAAGGGGTGTCAGCTTCGCTGAAGCATAACAAGCTCCGCCACCGATCTTGTCAAACGACCTTGGAAAATGTTATCATGCGACCGTTGGGAGGGTTTATGTGAACCAAGGACCTGCCCTCCAGATCGCCTGGCTACACAACATCGGTTTCAGCCTGGGCCATCCGTTTACCACGCGCGAGGCGTCGGACGAACCGGCATCGGCCCTGGTGCAGTACTTTGTGCTGCGGCCGGGCTTTGCCGATGTGCTAGGTCGGGCCAGGCAACCGCAGAGCGCCCTGCTTCACGCCCGGCGCGGCGCGGGCAAGACGACCAGTCGGCTGGCGTTGACCCTGCAATGTCAGGCTGGTCAGATGGACGCCCCTGTTCTACCGGTGACATATGTTGACTTCGAGCGACCGCTGGTCACTGCCGGCGTTCCAGCCAAAATTACTCTCGATCAGCACATCGATGAGCTATTGCGTCTTGGCTTGGCGGCGTTATTCGACGCCCTGGCGGACCGCCCACAGCGCGCGACGTCCTTCGTGGGAGGCGTCCGGCGGCAATTAGCTCATTACCTGAGGCGCTACACCAGCCTGCTGGATGACATCGGCCTCGACATGTGGTTGGCCAGGCACCGCCTGCTAAGCGAGACTTGCCAAGCAGAAACGTTGCGTCTAGGGCAGGTCCCGGCTGACGCGCCTTTTCTTACCTTTGTGGCCGGGCTGTTGGCCGTGTCGGATACCCCTGCCATGCCAGTCGCGCCGATAGCGAACTTTGCCTCGTTCCTAGCCCTGGCGCAACAAGCTGGTTTTGAGGCCGTCTACGTGCTGATCGATCGCGTCGATGAGCGTCAACCGATGGCCGCCGACCACGCTCAGGCGGCGGCGCTATTAGCCCCTCTTGTTAGCGACATTGCCCTGATGGACTTGGAAGGTGTAGCCTTCAAGTTCTTCATCCCGACCGCCGTCCTACGGGCGCTGGCCACTCAGTTAGGCGACGCCTTTCGGCCTGGCCGGCTGGTGATTCGCGACATCAGTTGGGATGAGGCAGCGCTGAAGGAACTGCTCGACCGACGGGTATCGGTCTTCTCCGAGGGGGTGCTGCCTAGCTTGGACGCTGCCGCTGAGACACCCATCGTGACCCGCCTTGCAGCCGCTGCCGGCGGCTCGCCGCGCAATCTATTGCGCCTGGCCGAGTGGATGCTCTATTGGCAGCACCGGCGCGCAGGCCCAAGCGGCGCCCTATGGCTGACCGCGCAGGACGCCGAACGGGCCATAGCTTCGTTCAACGAGGAACGCGAGGCCTATCTTGTCGCGCCGGAGCCGTCTCCCACAGCCCGCCGCGCGGCGGCTGAGGCGATGATTCGTATCGATGAGGCAAGCGAAGTATGGGTCGGCGCTCGTTGCGTGGGCCACCTGGCTGCCAAGCGTCGTCGCCTGCTGGCCTATATGTTGGAGAACGAGGGGCGTGAGCTGAGCTATGACCAGATCGGCACCCGTGTCCATGGCGACGACTGGACACTACGGGGCATGACATCGGCCAGCATTGACGGTCTGGCGAAGCACCTGCGCCGCGAACTGGGGCTTGGAGCGGCTGGCGAACGGATCATACGCAAAGTGCCCGGGGGCGGCTATCTTTTCCGCCAGCCTCAGCAGTCTGACTTTACCTAGCGCGCACTTGTCCACAATTTGCGCCCCGTTTTCGCGCCAATTGACCGGCGAATGGCAACACTCCGTGTTACCTTACACTCGAGTCCACTTGTGTGGCGATCTGTAATTGACCATCGTGGAGCACGAGTGAAATGACGAAGAGGGGTTTAGCTAAATCTGTCGGCCGCCCACCGGCCCTCGGAAGAGTTCCGAAGCCGTTGTGCGGCCGGGCACAACGAGCCGCCTTTTACCTGTTGGCTTTTGCTCGGCGTACACTCGACCCACAGACCGGCCACAACCGTCTGGCCTACCGCAAGGCGGTCATCCTCGAAGAGTTAACACAGGCGGCCAACGGTGAGCAGGTGTTGTCCGAGAATGATCTAGAAGAGTTAATGCGGAGGCGAGTCCTTGTCCATGTCGACTTCCACTCCGCCGGCCGGCTCTACTGCTTTTATTCGCGTGCCCTGCAATTCGATTGGGCAGCCGAGTATCTCTATCGCCTGATTGACAGTGCGTCTGATTCAGCCGCCTCGTCCCAGGGCGTATACGATTATCAACTCATACACAATCTGATGGTTGAGGCATCCGACGATCCCGAATACCGACAAGTCCTACATCGCCTGCTGGCCAAGATCGCCCGCACACCTGGCGAGGGAACGCGTTTCCTGGACGCCGTCTATGGCCAACCAGAGCGACTGCGCGATGGGTTGGCATTTCTAGAGAGCGCTCACAACATGAGCGCGGCGGAAGCGGCAGAGCTGGAAGCCAGATGGCGCGCCAGCGATCCCCTGCCGCCGCTTAAAGGGCGGCGCATGACCGAACGGGACAAGGCGTTGCTCAAACAACGGTTGGCACGCCTTATCCTATCAGAGTTGCAGCGCCTTTGGAATCAGTTGATTGTGGGCCGCGGCCAAGATATGTCCACGTCACTGACTCTTCCTTCGGCCAGCGAGCTAGAGGTCTACCGGCAGCAAATGATCACCTGTATCGACGGGATGGGTTGGTGGTATTACCTGGCGCGCCACCTAATGCAAAGCGACAGCCTAAGCCGCGATGACGCGCTGAATTCGGAGACCATTCCCTGCCTAGTTGGCCCTGGCCAAGACCGCGACGAGCTGGTGTCCATTATCAGCCAGCGGCCAAATCTCAATAGTCCGGCTGGCTGGCAGGGAGAACTCGGCCTGGCCGGCGTCCTTCACATCATCCGGGCTGGGGCGGCGCTTGATGGCAGCAGTCGCGCAGTAGCTACTGCCGTCGTACTGGCTTTGGACAACTATTACGACTTCCTAGAGCCGGAACGCGAATATACACCGCTTGGGGCCTTCGTGCGCGGAATTGCCAGGCAAGATGACGTGTCGCTGCCGTACCGCGATACGCTCAATAGAATTATCGCCCGCTACCATCTGTAGCCGGTGGGCAGAAATGCGTTTGGGTCTTTAATGTGTATCGTAAGTTACACGTCATTAACTTGTGACAGTTGCTTTACAGACTTGGATTATGTTATGATATTGGTTTAATTGCCCTGATCGTAATGTTAATTGAAAGGTAAGATTCTCGTATCGTGCCCCTAATGGGATAGCCCGACCCGTGGCGGAGACAGCGCGGGGTAGACTCAAGGAGCTATAGGCTTGGCGCCTGACCTTGCTGCCAGTGGAGCAGGGGGCTTGATAGGGGTACGGCCCGCCGCTGGCGGCGGTCGCATCTGCGTAAGGAGGAGTGACGATGACGCCGACGAATGCTACCGCCGACGACGCAACCTTCGTCATCGATCGTGAGGTGGAATTTGACCTGCTGAGCCGGGAGGTCGAAGCGCGCCTGGAAGGGCCTCGGCGCGAACACAGCGTCATCAACCTCTACGGACCGGATGGGATCGGCAAGAGTACCTTCCTACACCGCATTGCACTGCCGTATCTGCGCCAGCACGCAGCCCGCTTGCCGTATGCGCTTGTCGATTTCGATCCGGCGCACGGAGGAAGCCGTTATCTTGACGAGGAAGGACAGGCTAGGACACATGGCCGCGCCCGGTTGGCGCTGGACTTGGCGGAACAACTAGCTGGCGAGGGACAGGATGGAGACCATCTAGACGTCGCCTGGCCGGAAGAGTTTCGTCGCGCAGTCGAGGCGTGGCAAGACAATCCTGACGAGGCGACCGAGGACGAGCTCATCTACCAGTTCAACCATAGCCTCATTCCGCACCTAATTGTGCCGGCGGGCGGGTCGCCGCGCCCGGTGGTGATTCTTATGGACACGGCCGACCGGCTGGCTGCAAAGACGCTGGAATGGCTCCAATCGGAGCTGCAGTCGCCGACCACGCCCACGGGCTATGTCCTCTTCGTCGTGGCCAGTCATAGTCGCCTGGAGTGTTACCCGTTCTATCTACGCCTCCAATTCAGTTCGCATCCGCTCGGCGCATTCGGCCCGGACGCTGTACGCCGGCAGATAGCCCTACAAGCTCAGACCTACACCGCGCTGGCCGATGAGATCTACCATCTCAGCTATGGCTTGCCGGAGGCAACGCGCGTAACTGTCGAGCGGCTAGACAGTCTGGCCCAAGCCCATCCCGAGTTGGCCCTCGACGAACTGTTTGCAGCCTATCGGGGGGAGTTGGTGGGCGCGATCGAGCAGTTGTTGACGCGTTATCTAGCCGACGTGGCAGACGAGCAACTTATCGACGGTATGAGGATTCTTAGCCTGGTGCGCCTATTTAACATCTCTATTGTTAACCAATTGTTGCCTGACCTGCTGCGCAGCTATCGAGGCGAGCAATATAAGCCAATCGAACCTATGCTCTTCATCCGCCGGCTCCAGGGCACGAAGCTCGTCGACTGGGACACCGTGCGCGATGGCTATGTGATTGAGAAGCCGATCCGCCAATTGATGGCCAGGGTGTTACGCGAGCGGCGGTTCGATCTCTATACCGAGATGCACAAACGGGCGCTAGCCAAGTATGACGAGTGGCGCGAGCAGTCACCAAAGCGCATCGACTACCTGCTTGAGGCGCGGTATCATCAGGCTACGCTGACTTTGTTGCCGGGTTGCACAGAGACGGACTTTGCGACGGCGACAGTCCGGCTTCAGCAGATCGTGCGCCAGGCTGTTGACCGCCACTATCTAGGTGCTGCTGACGAGCATAGAACGTTGCGAGACGAGTTGCGGCAACGAATCGAAAGCGACGACGACCTGGCCATCATGCTGGGCAAGGAAAATCGGAATACGCTCTTATACATGGTCGATGTGCTAGCCGATAACTATGCCGCGGCCGTCGACGCGACAGAAAATACTCCGGAGGGATGATTGTAGGGGTAGTGGCTGGCCCAGTCGCACTGTGCTCACCATATGGGCGCTTCAACGAGTGAATAGCTGACATTTGGCTCGTGCTAGACTCCACGCCAGTCGGCCTGTTGGGCGGCGGGCGACAGCCACTTAGGAAGGGAATCATGGCCAATGCAACCGATACTGCCAATCGGTCGTTTGTCGGTCGCGACGAAGAGATGGCGCAGATTCGCGCCGTGGTTGACGACCGCAGCCGCCCGTGGCTGTTGTGGCTCATCGCCCCTGCTGGGTCAGGCAAGTCATGGGTCTTGGAGGAGACACTAGAGACGTTTGACGGCATCTATCCGTCCAGCGGCTTGTTCGACTTCTTTACTGACGGCCTGCGCACACGCGATGGCATCCTAGTAGCCCTGGCTCGGCGATTTCTCGTTCATGACGGTCCCTTTGGCGAACAATATGATGCATACCAGGGAGCGCTGCGCCGTGGCGACAGTGAACAGAGGGCGCTGGCCCTCGACAACGCCAAAAACGCCTTGGTCGACGCTTTGCGCGAGCGATTCAAGACAGCCGGGCGCGGCCTGATTGTCACTGATACTGTAGAACGCGTGGCCGACCGGGCCGTTGGCCGCTGGTTCTTCAAAGAGTTGTTGCCACCCCTCGCTCCGTGGCTGGCAGTTATTGCCGCCGGACGTCCCTTCGAAGGCAAACTCGACGCCTATGACCGCCTGGGCGGCGACCATAGCGACATCCTGAACCTTGGCGGTCTCAGTCGCCCGGCTGTCGGGCGTTTGCTTGAACGGCGTGTGCCCGGCTTCGACGCCAACGCCTGGCCGGAGTTCGTCAATCACGTCGATGCGATCACCTCTGATGACCAGGGCGGCCAGGCTCTCCTCGTCGATTTGCTGGCGCACCGCCTCGTTCCTAGTAGCGGACCGAAACTCGGCCCCACGCTTGATCTACACGCGGTGATGGCCATTGCCAACGCGGCCATGCTGCGCCAAATGGTGGTCGACGGCCCTCTTCTAGACGCATCGGCCGAGGGCGAGGTCGTGCTGCTGATGACTCACGCCGACCACGGCTTCGACGCGGCAACGCTAGGTGCGGTCCGTACGCCGCAGGAGCTGGGCCTGACATCGGTCGCTGACCTAGACGACCTGCTGGACGGTCTGAAGGCACAGCCGTTCGTCAAGTATCACTCGGACACCAAGGTCGTGCGCGTCCACGACTACTTCCGCGATGTGGCCCGCGCGAGGATATGGCCCCGCCAAGAACCAGACCGCGATACGCGCCGCAGGGACAGCCAACGGCTGGCGGATTACTTCAAGGCCCAACTGGACGCCTCGACGCTGGCCATCGTTTCACCGGAACGCGACCGGCTGACGCTGCAATGGCTTTTCCACCTGCTCTATGCCCAAGGTCAAGTGGCCTATGCCATGCTGTGGCAAACGCTCGACAATGCCTGGCATGGTAACCGCACCGACTTCATGAACGACGTGCTCGAGATGATGGCCGTCGTTGACGTATTGCAGAGGCCAGTTGCCGACGAACATCCGACCGCTGCCGCTGAGCCGTCAATACTGTGGCGCATCATCGAAACGGTCAGGGCGTGGAGCGACTACACTAGCGGCGACCGGCTACCGGAGGCGGTGGCCACGTCGGTCATGGCGATTATTGCTGACGACAAGTTGCCGCGCCGCCTGCGCCTCAGCGCCCAGGAGATCGCCGGCATGGCACTGACGGACACTGGTCGCACCGAAGATGCAAAGTACCACCTGACAGCTGCGCTGGAGGGATATGAGGTGTTGCTGGCAACGCTGGGCCGGGCCGAGGACGGGGATACAGCGGCGCGGGCCGAACTGACCCAGGATCTAGGGCTGGCCACGGCCGCCGGCATTCGAGAGCAGCAGTACAACGTCTTGTCCCATATCGGTTTCATCGAGCGCGTGCGCTGTAACTACGAAGAAGCCGAAAGCCGCTTCCGTACTCTCTACGCCCGGAGTAGCGAATGGGATAACCCCTACTGGAAAGCCGTCTCAGCCTATCTCATCGGCAATACCCTGCGCTATCAGGGTAAGATTTTGCAGGCCCGGGCGTGGATTGAGCGCGGCGTGCAGTTGTGTCGTGCGGTCGGGTTCCTCAGCATCATTGGCCAGAGCTTGCTGGTCATGGGCCGTCTCCAGCGCGACTTAGGTGAAGATTTAAAAGCCGAGGCGTCGTTCGCCGAGGCACTGAGCAGCTTCTTGACCATCGACTCGAAAGCCGATGCCGCCACAGCCCATACCGAGCTCGGCTGGGTAGAGACGTTGCGTGGCAACTTCCCCGCCGCCAAGACTCAGTTTGAATTGGCCAGCCAGATCGAGGGCGAACTGGGTCGGACGACGTTTAATACCCCCAGCCTCAAGGAGAAACACGGCAAGATGCTATTGCGCCTGGGGGAGGCGGCCGATGAGCCAACCGAACGCGACCGTCTCTTCGATCAGGCCGACCGGACGCTGCAAGAGGGGGTCGAGGTGGGTGGTAACCTTGACCGGCAGCTCTATGCGGCGCTCTGTCTAGCCGCGTTGGTGCGTCTGGCTCGACTGCGCGGCGACGAGACGGCAATGACCGGTTGGGCTGAGCGTCTTGCGGTACTTCGCGACAAAGGGCTGCCATTCGACTGGGCCTATGCGGAGATGGAGGAGGAGCTTGGTCATCATGCCTTCACTCGCGCCCGACTCCCCGACGGCGGCTTCGATGCTGACCGGCTATTTGAGGCGGGCGAGCGCTATCTGAACGCCTTCTACTATTTGGCCCGGCATTCGCCTGTTCAATTCAATGCCAAGCTGGACGACTTACGCGCCTGGTTGCGGCAGTTGCCCGATTTACAGCGCCAGGCAGTGGGCAAGCATTTGCTCCAGGCGTGGGCAGAACGGCCCGACGTGTCTGAGGCGCAGCACAAGGATTTTGACGACGCGGTGGCGATCACGGTTGGGTTGTTCTAGCGTCGTTGGCGGGCTATACGGGAGGAGATGCAGGCGCGGTTCGCGACGAACGAGCGGTCGCCTGAAGAGGATGGAGTTCCGTTGATGAGAACCTTCAGCGATTCTCGACCGCCGCCAAACGCTTCGTCCTGGCGATTGGAAGGGACGCGGCAACCATGTGTCGGGCGCAAAGTGACGCGTGCATTTTCTATGCGCGATCCGCACGGCTTGAGTTACTTTAGGCCCTTCCAGAAATTGGAGGGAGGGGGGTGGGTGCGATGGTTGCAACAGAGCAAGCCTGACCCCCCTTCGCCTCCTCCAGATCCACCATCCTCTCCACCGACAACAAACGGCACCCGCGGCTCTCGGGCCGTCTCCACCGAGAGCTCCGACGTCTGTAACGAAGGACACGCTTAGCCTATCCCGAAGCGGAGGCCGCTGGCCTCCGCTTCGATACATCGATTCCTTTCTCCCGTCTGGCAACCTTGACCAGTCATGAAGATCTGCTAGGTGGGCGGCCACAGATACCTCGGCGACCGCGAGATAACTAGCCGCCCACTCGTCAGGCCTCTGGTCGTTGAGAACACGAGGTCCCGATGGGGGGGGGCCACGCGCCTCGAACTCGTGGGGAGGGGGCAGCCCGCCTATCCTTGCCGACCGCGCGCTGTTCATCGTTCGCGCTCCTCACCCTGGGCTAGGGTCT
>JAIBAS010000364.1 GCA_019695075.1 Promineifilum sp.
GGTCTTGCCACCGCCGTAGGCCACCTGCAGGCGGTAGACCGGGTTGCCGGTCTTGCCGGCCAGGCGCGAGAGGACGGTGGCGGCCATCGTCTTCATGCGATAGGTGGGATAGGTGCGGTCGAAGAAAAGCGTGGCCTCGCGGTAGACGGCCGGGGCCTCGCCGGTGCGCGTGCCGTTCAGGTCGGCGGCGAACTCGTCCATCGTCAATTGGCCGCTGCGGACGTCGTCGCGGAGCGCGCAGAGTTGGTGCCAGGGGGGTGCTTGGGTCATGGTCTATCTTCCTTCGGGAGCGCCAGTTTGCCCAGCCTTCAACGGCGTTCTTTGTCGCGACGGACGGGCCACTTCACTTCCTTTCCCAACAGTTCGGTTGTGCGCCGGCGCAATCGGGACCTGACGCGCAGAAACCGACTATACACGGCTTTTTCAGACGCAACGGTCACCAGGCCCAGCAAGTAAAGGGGCAAGAGAATAAACTCGATCGGGTAGGGTTGTGTTTTGGGCGACAACGGCTCCAGATACCAGTCCACCGGGCTGGGCCTCCGGCCGAAATAGGACATAAAGAATTCGTCCGACCAGCGGTGGGAAAGAGGCTCCGGGCTTAGTTGATAGCCCAGACGTGTGATGGCAATGCGCTTCTCGCGCATCGTGAGGCTGGCGGCTGAGTCCAGACCGCAATCTTCGAGCGCCGCCAGGGCCTCGGTCGTTGCCATTAGAACAATCCGGTTGGCGATTTCTCGGTTGGTAAATCGCCTGAAGTAATCCAGCAAGCTGAAGCCAACATACGCGGTCATTCCAACAATCACCGAATACCTCAAGAAGTCGGTCCACGCTGGGAAAGCCGGGTCACCCCATGAGTCCGACATTGACTCGATGATATCTGGAGTCACTGTGCGCACCGCAGCCGTGAAAGCCGTCAAGACGAGGGCGAAGATCACTGTGGTCACCACGCTCCCGCGCCAGTCGGCCGCCTGTTGCTCAATGGTCGCCGTGTGTCTTAGCCGACTTACATCGAGAGCGGTTAATCCTTGCCAGCCGGTGCGGGGCGAGCGAGTTGCGACAATTAGCTTGGCGGCCAGCTCCACGACCGAGGCCATCGCGTTCCTGTTCATCAGCCAGGCTGTGAAGACGACCGACATTGCCAGCGAAGCCAACAAGAAGGCGATGACAATTTCCCAAACTACATACCACCGTTCCTGATGTGAGGAGTCGAGAAGCGCTGTAGCCACCAGGAAGGCTGGAAAGAAGAAGTAGAACAGTAATCGCTGGATGCTCCCCCACGTCTCCTCATGGCTGCACTGCCGCACAAGCTTCTCGTATAGCTGGGCGTAGGTATGGACCGACTCCGGCGGCCACTTCAGGTCGTCGAAGCTGGGCGGTTCGTAGACGCGGCCATCCGCCTCAGTCGTCGCCACCCCATCGGCGTCTGTGGTTTGTTGCCTCTGGTCTGCGGTCATCGTTAAGCCTGGCCTTGCCTTCTATCCGATTCATTCGCAAAGACGAAATCGTCGGTCATTGGTGAGGTTTCCGAAAGCGCTTCGAGCGGAGCCACATTCGCGCTCCACGCAATTTGAGTCGCATATCCTGAACGCGCGAATGCCTGGCCGGCGGCACGAGACGCCATATCGTCCCGTCCGGTTCGAAGCCCCACGTCCACAGCTTGTCGGCCCATGAAGCATCGTCTTCCATCACGATTTTACAGCCAAAATGGGCGGCAATCGCCCGCTTTTCGCGCAGCGAAAAGGAAGTTCGGTCTCTCAGGTCGTATTTCTCAAGAAAGGCCAATGACTCCTCACAGGCTTTCAGGATGACCCGGTTAGCCGCCTCACCAGCCAGAAAGCGGCGAAAGTAGGTGGCCATCGTCCCTATGAGGAAGACTATGCCCAGATAAACAATGATAAACAATGTGAGGATAGCGAGGCCGGTAACGCTCCAGCCAGGCTCAATGTCGGGCGGCGGGGACTGAGCCGTGCCGGTGATTTGTAGTTCATTGAATATTCCCCTGATGTATGGCACGACCCAAACGACCACGGATATTGTGCCGATGATGACGAAGCTGACAAACGATCCGCGCCAATCGGCCGCACCCTGCTCTATTTCAGCGATACGGCGCAGGTGTCGAAGATCTCTATAGCCCAGGCCACATCCCTTTTGATGATAGGGATGTGGAACAGCTGTCATGATCCTGACGGATAGAACGCCAACTTCCTTCTGAGGATCGAGCGAGGCCGAAATGCCAAGGGCGACGATCAGCCATAAATAGAGAAAGGGGATTAATGCCAAAACGAGTAGGCCGAGAGCCATGGGCGTGATCAAAGGATCCGGCGACCAGGCGAGATAGGTAAATACCAACAAGTAGAAGAGTCCCGCCAAACCCAAGCCGGCGTCCCAGACTGCCTCACGACTCCATATGGCGATTAGATCGTCATAAATGTGGGTGTAGCCCTTGTGCAATTGGGCTTCGAGAAGCTTTTGGCGCCTATCCGGCTTCACAGCGTCTGACCCCCTACCCCTCGCGCAGCCACGACGTCTGCTCGGCCGTCTGCCCGCCGGCCGCCCTCCCCCTCCCCCACGCCACCACCGCCTCCAATAGCGACCGCTCCTTGCTGCCCGGCGCGGCCATCTCCAGCACCGCCTGAGCCACGGCCCAGAACAGATCGTTGCCG
Source organism: Promineifilum sp. (assembly GCA_019695075.1). GTDB lineage: Bacteria > Chloroflexota > Anaerolineae > Promineifilales > Promineifilaceae > Promineifilum. Next base: position 2,664 of record JAIBAS010000364.1, read on the forward strand.
CGCAGGCCGTTGTCGGCGGCGTAGGCGCTCAGGTCAGCCGTGTTGCCCGCCGCCCAGAGGTGCAGCAGCCGGTGGAG
>JAIBAS010000145.1 GCA_019695075.1 Promineifilum sp.
TGACCAGGGAGGCCCGGCAGTCGCGGGCCAAGGGCGAGGCCCTCGAGGCCGCCGTCTACGACCTGAAGGCCGTGAACCCCAACAGCAGCATCGTCGAGGACCAACGCACGCCGGCGGAGTTGATCGCCCTCATCGAGACGCAGGGTCAGGTCATCGCCACCGCCCTGGCAGCCCTGAAGGACTGATAATAGGGACGGGGAGCGGGGGAACGGCAGCGCTATCCCGACGCAAAGAAGGTGGGGGAGAGTCGTTCCTCCACTCCCCCCCACCCACCGCCGCCGTGGAGCCCATTCCGGCGGCTATCGACATGCCGGCCGTCGACCTCATAACTGCGGCGACGGCCGGCATCGATCGGGGTGAATGCGCCGGGTCGCCCACAGTGAAGTCACGTCTGACCGGCGCGCTCAGCCGGCATCGGGGTGTTGTCCTCCTGCCGCGCGGCCGAGCGTTCTACCGCTAGAGTACTACCGGCGCGTGTATCCAAGCGTGTCGGGGGCGTGTGCGCGGGTGTATTTATTGTCCTGGCGGGGCCAAGCGCGGTCATTTCGCATGGTTTTGCTTACGGAGAATTTCCCTAGAGAGAACTACTTTGTGGTATACTATGCGTAGGTCATGGTGAGCCAGCCACCACCACAAGCCGGGGGCGCCTTATGCTTGAGATCTGCTTGCTGGGTCAGTTCAACGTTTCCCTCGACGGCCGGCCGGTAGACATCCCCACGCGCCCGGCGAGGCTGCTCCTGGCGTCGCTGTTGCTCCACCGCGACGCCCCCCAACCGCGCGAGACACTGGCCGACCTGCTGTGGCCCGACTCCTCGGCGGCCAACGGCCGCGCCAACCTGCGCCACGCCCTGTGGCAACTGCGCGCGGCCATCGACCCACCCGGCCATGACCGCCCCGCCTACGTGCTCCACACCCCCCAGGCCATCGCCTTCAATCGCGCCGGCGCTTACCGCCTCGATGTCGAGGTGCTGGAGCAGGAACGGCCGCTGTGGACGACGGCCGGGCTGATGGCCGCGACCGAGGTCTACGCCGGCGAACTGCTGCCCGGCTTCCACGAGTCGTGGGTGGTGCTGGCGCGCGAACAGCTCACGGTCGTCCTCGACCGGCGCATGGGCCGGCTGCTGGCCCGGCTGATGGACGAGGAGCGCTGGGACGACACGCTGGTGTGGGCCGAGCGCTGGATTGGCTTCAGCGCCCTGTCCGAACCGGCCTATCGCGCCCAGATGCGGGCCTTTGCCGCCCTGGGCGACGCCGGCCGCGTCGTGGCTGCCTATCGCCGCTGCCGCGAGCTGCTGGCCGTCGAGCTGGGCATCGAGCCATCGCCGGAAACGCGGCAACTGTTGGAACACCTGACCGCCCACGCCGGCCGCCGGCCGCCTTTCTCTGAGAACCGCAATAGCGACCGGCGCACATGACGAATGTCATGCCCAGGGCATGACATTTGTCACTTCTTGCGGCGCGCGATGATCTAGTACGATAGTCATGGACACAGCCAGTTGATCCTCGTGCCCGGAAGCTAGGAGACGGGTAATCGCCACCGCCGGTAAGGGGTTGTTGCCTATCTCGTCCGTGGTCGCTCCATCTCTCGCCTGTGATCCTGGCCCGACGATCAAACTTCTAACCGACCTGTGTACCGTGCCAAAAGGCGGTTGGGAGGCCGCCTGTAATGACCCATTCCCCTCATTCCCCTGTTATCCGCGCGGCGACGGCGTTGGTGCTGTTCGCCATCCTGGTCGTGGGCATGGGCGCGTGGAGCCAACCAGTCGCCGCCGCGCCAACGTGTACGACCGATTGTTACGTCAGCCCCACGGGCAACGACGCCAACGATGGCGCTACGGCGGCCACGCCGCTGCTGTCCATCCAGTTGGCTGTCAACACTGTCCAGTCGGATGGTACTGTCCATCTGGCCGCCGGAACCTACGCCGGCGACACGATGCTCTCCTCGGAAGGCTGGCGCGAGCTGCTCATCAACAAGCCCCTGACGATGCTCGGCGCGGGCAGCGCCACGACGATCGTCCAGTTCCGCCCGGAGACGACGGGCATCGAGATCGAGGGCAACGTCAATGGCGACATCACCTTCGAAGGCATCGCCTTCACCAAGGTGCCGGCTAACACCGACGCCGCCGGCTTCAACATCCGCTTCGTCGAGTGGGCGACCAAGTCCTTCGATGTGGTAACCTTTACCGATGTGGTTAGCGAATATGCCTCCGGCCGCAACGTGTACCTGGGTTCCAGCGGCACGTATAACGAGGTCGTTGTCACCGACAGCACCTTCAACTACTCCGGGGTCTATGGCTTCACCCTCAACGGCACGGTCAGCAAGCTCACGGTGACCAACTCGACGTTCAGCTACAACGGCCGCACGGATAAGGCGCACGGCGTCGGCCTGGCGCTGGAGTCCGGCACGGGTGTGTCCAATGTGCTCATCGAGGACAGCACCTTCACCAACAACGGCGCCACAGCGACCAATGGTGGGGCCGGCATTGCCATGACCTACGCCACCGATGTGACGATCGACAACGTCAACGTCAGCGGTAGCTACGACGGCATTAAGATCTGGGAATTCGTCAACAAGACGTCTAACGTCCTGATTCAGGACTCCACCGCCAGCGGTAACCGGCGCGGCATCCTGTTCGGCTCCGAGACCGGTAAGACCATCGAGAATGTCACCATCATCCACAACGACCTGAGCGACAACATTGGCTCGGGCGTGCTCGTCTATCGTGCGGCCAGCCCGTTTGACGGCGTAATAGACAATGTGATCGTCAACCGCAACGACCTGACCAACAACCTGTCCGCGGGGCTGAATACAACCGTGGCGTATGAGGAAGTGGACGGCACATGCAACTGGTGGGGCGCGTTGGATGGCCCCGGCCCGGCGAATGTCAGTTCCCCCGCTACCGGGTCAGGCGCGAAAGTCAGCGCCAACGTCGACTATACCCCCTGGCTCTACACCGCCGACCTCGACGGCCCGTGCTACATCGGCGGGACGATCGGCATCGATAAGGTGGCGATTGGCGGCGGCGCGACGGCGTTTGAGTTTGACGTGAGCTGGAGCGCCACGAACGTGATGTTGACCGACGGCGACACGCCCTACGTCACCACTCCGCCCCTGGCGGCGGGAACCTACTCCATCAGCGAGGTCAACCTGCCACCGCTATGGACTCAGCAAAGCGCTACCTGCGACAACGCTGCGACCCCGGCGACTGAGACGATCGCCCCGTCGAGCATCACCGTGGCCGACGGCGACGCCTGGGTATGCACCTTCACCAACGCGTCGTTGCCGCTCTGCACCACCGTCTGCTACGCCGACGCCGTCGGCGGTAGCGACGCCGATGATGGCGTCACTCCGGCCACGGCCTTCAAGACCATCCAGAAGGCCATCGACACGGTGCAGGCCGGCGGCCAGGTGCGCGTGCTGCCCGGCAACTATAGCGAGACGGCCACGGGCCGCGACGTGTTGGGCAGCGGCAGCTACCAGTTCGGCCTCTTCTTCGAGGAGACGGCCAAGGACGGCGTGACGCTGCAAGGCGTGACGGCGGCCGATGTCAACATCACCGACCCCAGCGCCACCCAGGCCGTCATCACCACCAACGCCACCAACAACTTCGGCTACAGCGGCGTCTTCGTTGAGGCCGACGACGTGACCATCGCCGGCGTGGCGATCGGCGACAACACGCCCAGCAACAACAAGACCATCGAGGTCATCGGCGACGGCTTCACGTTCAAGGACTCGTTCATGAACGTGTCCGACGGCGGTTCGCTGTACTTCGGCGACTGGCGTTACAACGACACGACCGACGTGTCCTACATCCAGAGCTACACCGTCGATAACAACATCTTCGCCGACGGCTCCAGCGTTGACATCGCCAGCGGCGCGGGCTACACCGGCCCGGTTGCCGGCCGCACCATCACCAACAACGAGTTTTCGTTCTCGTTGGCCATGTATACGGCGATGGGCAACGTGTCCTGGCCGAACATCAGCTTCAACGGCGACACGACCACCGTGCCGTGGTACGCCTACCCGGTGGGCGGCGCGGTCATCACCGGCAACGCCTTCACCAACAACGCCCCCGACGGCCGCCACATCCGCACCCGCGGCATTGCCAACGACGCGCAGTTCGATTGGGCGTCGTACTGGAACAACAACACCTTCAACAAGGCGGTCATCGTCGGCCCGAACCTGTTCGACGACGTGCGCAGCTACGTCTACACCAGCGGGTCGTACACGATGAACGACGTCCGGCAGATCGGCGCGGTCATCCAGCCGGAGATCGACCACGCCGTGGATGGCGACACGGTGCTGGTGAACGAGGGCACCTATCCCGAAAGCCCGACAGTCAACAAGTCGGTGACACTGCGTTCGGAAGACGGCCGCGACGTGACCTTCATCGAACTGCAAACGGGCACGAACTACACCCATTCGCTGCTCATCAGCGGTGAGGAAGTGACCGTTCAGGGCTTCACCATCGTCGGCATCGACGCCGCCTGCCCCACCACGCTGGCGGCGACCAACATCTACCTGAATCGGCTCCCCGACACCGTGGTGATCAAGGACAACCGCGTCCAGGTGGGCGCGATCGACGGCGCGTGCAGCACCGGCGATGACGGCTTCGGCCTGATCACCGAGTACTCGGCCAGCCCCGACGTCGCCACGCTGACAGTGGAGAACAACATCTTCGAACCGCTGAACGCGGCCGGGCAGCGCGCGTTCTACATCAACCCCAGTGTGGTGAACTTCGTCTTCCGCAACAACCAGATCACCGGCCAGTTCAATGGCACGGCCATCACCCAGGCCCAAACCAGCCTGATCGAGAACAACACGGTGACGGGCACGGGCACTTCGGCCGGCCTGGGCGTCTGGGGCGAGCCGGACCCGGCGGTCTGGGGGCACGCGACAATCCAGGGCAACACGATCAGCGCCACGGTCAACGCCATCACGATCTACGAGGCGCAGAACGTGACGGTGACGAAGAACGTGCTGAACGCCAACGCGCGCGCCGTGCGCGTGCTGACCGTCACGCCCCTGACGTTTGACAAATCCACCATCCACATCAACCGCAATGCGCTGACCAACAACACGAGCTTCGGCATCGACAACCAGTTGACCGAGACGGGCGACATTGACGGCACGTGCAACTGGTGGAACGCCGCCAGCGGCCCCGGCCCGGTTGGCCCCGGCGCGGGCGACAAAGTCAGCGCCAAGGTGGACTTCACGCCCTGGCTCTACAGCAGCAATCTGGACGGCCCGTGCTACATCGGTGGCACGATCAGTATCGACAAGGTGGCCGCCGGCGGCGGCGCGACGCAGTTCACGTTCGACGTGAGCTGGAGCGTCAGCCACGTCAGCCTGACCGACGCCGGCGCGCCCTACGTGACCAACCCGCCGCTGCAAGCCGGCAACTACTCCATCGTGGAGATCAACCTGCCCAGCGGCTGGTCGCAGCAGAGCGCCACGTGCGACAACACGGCCACCACGCCGGTCGAGACGGTCAATCCGTCGAGTATCACCGTGGCCAATGGCGACGCCTGGGCGTGTACGTTCACCAACGTCTACACCCCGCCGCCGTCCAACACCTGCGCCGTGCCCGGCACGCAGTACACCGACCTGCTGGGCATCGGTATGGGCAACACCAAGAAGCACAAGGCGACGGCCACGATCAAGCTACCCAACTACACCAACCTGGTCGATCTCTACGGCCAGCTGGTGGCCAAGGTTCCGGGCGACGCCAAGTACGTGCGCTTCATCATGCCGGGCAAGAACAACTACGTTCAGGTGAACGCCATCACCGCGCCGAGTGAACACCAGTATGGCAACTTCTGGTACGGCGCGGATATCCCCTGGGCCACGACACCGCCGAAGCAGGTCAAGGGCCAGTGGTTCCTGCAGAAGAGCGGCACGAAGAACCACATCCCGCGGGCCTTCGTCCTCTACGCGACCTACCAGCACGCGACCAACCGCTACGTCAACGTCTGGGATACCTTTACCCCATCCGAGGGCGAAGTGTACTGGGATGTCGCCCAGGGCTGGACGCCCACCCGCGTGCTCAACGTGCCCATCGCTGCCCCGCTCGGCCCGACGACGTTCAACGTCGAGGTGGCCCTGGTGGACAACGACAAGGACGCGCGGCCGGTGTGGGTGACGGTGACGGCCGGCAACGTCTCGCAGACGCAGCAGCCGACCAACCCCAGCAACGGCGAGCAGCTGAACCTGATGACCTTCACCCTGGCCAACGTGCCTGCGGGCACGAACCAGATCGTCATCAAGGTCTACTCGCCGTCGCCGACCATCGATGGCGTCGACGGCGACTCGGCCACGTTGGTGGGCATGGCTGCCAACTACCTGTGCGCGCCGATCACCAATGCGCCGTAGTTCCTCCCCGCGCCGGTTGATTGAACCGGCGATGTAGTGAAGCCCCGCCCGGTCGCAACCGACCGAGCGGGGCTTTTTGTTACTGTCGGGGAGGTCGCCGTTGGTTGGCCCAGCGGCCGGCCTGTTGGCGCGGATCTAGACCCGGCAGGCGCAGCCACACGCCAGGGTGATGTCCACCGGCGAGACGTGGCGCTGAACGGCCGCCGGCGTCAGGTGCAGCACCAGCAACGTGTGCGGGTCAAACACGACCACATCCTTGACGCCCTGAGACAGGTAGAAACGCGGGCCGATGTCCAGGTCTTTGGCCTCGTACCCCTTGCTGATGATCTCGATGACCGCCTCCGGCAAGAGCGTAATGGCCTCATCGGCCTCGTCCGGTCGCCGGCAATAGATGGCGATGTCCGGCCGCTTCAGCGAGCCATCGGGGAAGACCACGTAGACATCGGCGGCATGGTAGCAGTCGCAGCGCCCGGCCGTGCCTGACTGCGGGGCCGGCCGCCGGATGGACGCCCGGATGCGATCCACGGCTTCCTGATGGCGCAAAACGGGGCTGGCCTCCCACATAGGCAGGCCGCCGACGATCTCCAGACGGATGCCCAACTCGTCCGCCTGCAACAGGCGCTCGAAGAGGGTCTTGTCGATGGGCAGCGTAGCCATGAGGGCATTATACCATAGGCGCAGGCCGTGGTGCGATTCGGGAGAATCGCGCCACAAAAAGGGCGGGCCGCCGCCGGCCCGCCCTCTCAACACGATGGACGGCTCCACGCCGCCGGCCGTTACTTAATCGCCAGGGTCATCTCGTCCACGTAGACGCCTTCATAGTTGAAGCTGTCGTCAGAGGTGAAGATGAACCCGACCCAGACCTGTGGATAGCCGAGCATGTTGCCATAGCCGGGCACGTTCTTCAGGTCCAGGGTGCCCTTGAGCCACTTGTTGGCAGAGTAGCCGGAGATGTACTTGCAGTAGTATTGGCTACCATCGACCGAGGCGCACCACCAGAACCAGTCGTAGCCATACTCCGTGTCCAGCCAGTAATAGAAGGTCAGCGTGCCCTTCTTGGCCCCGGACGTGCTGACCGGGCCGAGGGTCATCCACGACTCCATGTTATAGTCGTAGCCGTTGGCGGGGCTCCAGCCATCGGGACAGCCATCGCCCGGCCAGGCGCTCCAGCCGCCCTTCTTGTGCCGCTGCGGCACGTCATCCCAGCACATATCCCAACCGCCGTTGTTGTCGAAGGTGGCCCAGGTGGCGTTCGGCCAGGCATACTCCCAGCCTTCCTTCCAGGTCACGGGCATGTTGGGGATTGGCCCCTTGTTCGGCTCCGGCAGTTGCAGTGGGTTCTGGCGCGGCAGGATGTCAACGCCGCTCTTGGGGCCGAGCGGCGCCGGGGCCGTATTGGCCTGACCACGAACGAGCATGCCCGTGCCGCGCGTCACGTGGGCATTGCCGGCGGCCGCGGCGATGGCGACCGGCAGACTGGCGATGACCAACACCACCAGAATCAGCTTGATCCACTTCCTGGTATTCACTTTTCGCTTCTCCCGAAACTGCATGGCCCGTACGCTTGTCAGCCAGACTGGCAGCGGCTTCCCTCCGGGCTACAAACGAATTTCGCCAGTGAATAGGAGATGTAACCGTGTGGCGTGTACAGGAATCGCTATGTCGCTCCTCCTTCTGAACACAAAAGGCAGCCCCTTTGCATCAGGCCCGTTACTTTTCATAGTGTGTGTTTTAATACTCACTACACAAGAGTAAAATCATTATAGATCGATTTCTCTCTGTGAGTCAAGCGTCGTTGACGCAGCAACCGACCGCGGTCACACGCCAAAGGGGTATTGCCGCATCGGCCGCCGGCGTAAACAAAAAGGGGCGCGAGGAGTATTTCTACCCCTGTGCCCCTTGTCGTCTCTGGCTATGTGCGGGCCGTTACTCGGCGTACTTGACCCGCTTGGCCGCGCGCATCCGCAGGTTGTGGTCTAGCTCCATCTTGCGGATGCGCAGTGACGCCGGCGTGACCTCCAACAGTTCGTCTTCGTGCAGGTACTCAATGGCCTCGTCGAGCGACAGGATGCGCGGCGGCGGCAACGCCTCGATGATGGCCGTCGGCTTGGCTCGGTGGCCGGTCAGGTTCTTCGTCCGGCAGACGTTGATGACCAGGTCTTCGTCGCGGATGTGCTCGCCGACGACCTGGCCGCCGTAGACCTCATCGACCGACGGCCGCACGAAGAACGTCCCCCGCGCCGTCAGGTGTTCCAGCGCGTAGGCGCTGACCGGCCCGCTCTCCAGCGACACCAGCGAACCGAACTCGGTGTGGTCGATGTCGCCGGCGTAGGGCAGGTAAGCATCGAAGAGGGCGTGGAAGACGCCCGTGCCGCGCGTGGCCGTCAGGAACGGCTGCCGGAAACCGAGGATGCCGCGCGTGGGCACGCTGTACTCGGCGTAGACTGTGCCGTCCTCGCCATAGCGGATGTCGAGCATCCGGCCGCGCCGCTTGCCCAGCATCTCGGCTACCCCACCCCAGAAGTCGTTGAGCGCCTCCACGTAGACCTGCTCGAACGGCTCCAGCCGCCCCTCCGGCGCGTCGTGGAAGATGACCTCCGGCCGGCCGACGGCGAACTCGTAGCCCTCACGGCGCATCGTCTCAATGAGAATGGCCAGGTGCAGTTCGCCCCGGCCGCTGACGAGAAACTCGCCGGCGCGCTCCATCTCCTCGACGCGCAGGGCGACGTTGCTCTCCAGTTCGCGCATCAGCCGGTCGCGCAACTGGCGGCTGGTGACGTACTTGCCCTCGCGCCCGGCGAAGGGGCTGTCGTTGATGCGGAAGACCATGCGCACCGTCGGCTCCTCGACCTTGATGGGCGGCAGGGCGACGGGGTTGTCGGGGTCAGCCAGGGTGTCGCCGATGCCCAGGCCGGGGATGCCGGCCACGGCGACGATGGTCCCGGCGCTGACCTCGCTCTGCTCCTGCCGTTGCAGGTCGCGGAAGGTATAGAGCTTGGTGATTTTGCCCGTGGCCGTGTTGCCGTGGTGGTCGATGTGGGCCACCGTCTGCCCGGCGCGCAGCCGTCCGGCCGTCAGGCGGCCGACGGCGATCTTGCCCACGTAGCTACTGTACTCCAGCGCCGTCACCAGCAGTTGCGTCGGCCCGTCGGGGTCAACCGTCGGCGGCGGGATGTGCTCAAGGATAGTATCGAACAGCACGGTCAGGTCAGGGCCGAGGGCGTCGGGCGAGAGGCCGGCGCGGCCGTCGGTCGCCTTGGCGTAGATGACCGGGAAGTGGGCCTGCTCCTCCGTCGCCCCCAGGTCGATAAACAGGTCGAAGGTGGCGTTAACGGCGTAGTCGGGGCGGGCCGCCGGGCGGTCGATCTTGTTGACCACCAGGATGACCTTCAGCCCCTTGGCCAGCGCCTGCCGCAGCACAAAGCGCGTCTGCGCCATCGGCCCCTCGACGGCATCGACCAGCAGCAGCGCGCCATCGACCATGTTCATGATGCGCTCCACCTCGCCGCCGAAGTCGGCGTGGCCGGGCGTATCGACGATGTTGATGGTAACGCCCTCGTAGTCGATGCCGGTGTTCTTGGCCAGAATGGTGATGCCGCGCTCACGCTCCAGGTCGTTGCTGTCCAGCACGCGCTCGGCCACCTGCTGGTTCTGCCGAAAGGCGTGGGTTTGCTTGAGCATGCCGTCGACCAGCGTCGTCTTGCCGTGGTCGACGTGGGCGATAATGGCGATATTGCGGATGTCGTCTCTCTGAATCATGGTCCTGTCCGTGGCGAAGAGATCTCACGCAAAGACGCTAAGGGGCGAAGGCGCATAAGAAAAGAAGGGAATCGATTTCTTCCTTGGCGTCTTTGCCCCTTCGCGCCTTTGCGTGAGCCTCTTGCGCCAAAAAAGCCCGGCGGGTGGGCCGGGCTGGTGTGTCTTGTTCAGGTCGGTAACCGATTGGGGATTATAGCGGCAGGGAAGATGATGGGCAAGCGGACAATAAGAGCTCACGCAAAGGCGCGAAGGAGCAGAGGCGCAAAGAAGCAAGAGCCGATTATCGACCGAGCAGCCGGGCCAACTGTCGATAGGCGTCGCGCAGATCGTCCGGCAGCCCGGACGCATCGGCCAGCATGCCGGCCAGGGGCAATTGCGTGTCGGGCAACGGGTCGTCCGGCCCGGTCAGGTGGAACCAGTCCGGCCGCACACGGAAGCCGGGGATAACCACGCAGCGATAAACGCCATCGTCATCCACCGGCGCGGGCACAAAGCGCCCCCCCTGGTCGCGGATGTAGAAGTCGGCCTGCTGCTGGTGCGGCCGCGGATCGACGATCCAGTACTCCCTGACGCCGGCCCGCTCATATTCGCCGAACCTGGTGATGCGATCGAGGGTGACGCTGCCCGGCGATACGACCTCAATGATAAGGTCGGGCGCACCCATGACGCGCTTGTCATCGATCCGCGCCGGCCCGTTTTGGGCGACGAACAGGACATCCGGCTCGCGCGAAGGCCCCTCAGGCCACAACTTGACCTCCAGCGGCGCGGCCAGAACTCTGCCCAGGGCCAGCCGCTCGACAAAGGCGCGCATAAGCGACACGAGAAAGATGACGATGTTCTGATGGGTCGTTGTTGCCGGCAGGTGCTCGATGATCTCCCCATCCACCCATTCCACCAGGCGGCCGTCGTTGGGCAAGGTGAGGTATTCCTCGTAGCTCCGGTAGGGTCGGGCCGCTGGCTTCGTCCGCTTTGATTGATCGACTGCCGCTGTTGTCATGCGCGCCTCGCCACAGAGGCATTGTACCATATTATGCGGTTGCCCTGGTTCGTGCCTCCTTAGGCTTGCAAGGGTAGAACGAAGGTTCTATACTGCCGGGCACATTTGACCAGTCTGACTGGCGCGCCGAAGGGGCAGCCACGACCCGGGATGCCCGCGCGCCACGTCAGAAGGAGGCTCGACCGCCTATGCTGACGATTGATCTTGACGTGGCCCGCCGCTTCATCCTCGGCAAGGGCGGCCTGTGGCCCGGACGGCGCTGGCGCGGCGCAGAGGGCGTCGCCGCGGCCATCCGGGCGATGGACTACCTGCAACTCGACCCCCTGCAGATCGTCGCCCGCAGCCAGGACATCCAACTCCACAGCCGCGTACTGGACGCCAGACCCGGCGCGTGGGAGGAAGTGACCTATGGCCAGCGCCGCTTCTTCGACTGGGGCGGCTGGCTGGCCGTCCGGCCGATGGACGAGTTGCCCCATTGGCGCGTGGCCATGCGCCGCGAGCGCGATGGCGACCCACCCAACGTCGATACGCGCATTCGAGCGATGGGCCGCGAGCACGCCGCCGCCGTGGCGGAAATGCGCGCCATCCTGCGCGAGCGCGGCACGGTCAGCAATCGCGACTTCGCCGCGTCATCGCGCACGCGCACCCAGAGCTACCGCGGCCGTAAGGACAGCTCCCTGGCCCTCTATTACCTCTGGCGCACCGGCGAAGTGATGACCCACCACCGCGAGAACTTCGAGCGCGTCTATGCCCTGACCGAGGCCGTCGCCCCACCCGACCTCATCCGCGAGAGCGACGACGCCACGGCCGACCGCTTCCTGGTGCTCAAGGACATCAGCTTCGCCGGCCTGTCGCGCATGAACCGCACGGCCGACTCCTGGCAGCGCGTCGTACCCTTCAGCCGTACAGACCAGGTCATCGCCGCGCTGCTGGACAGCGGCGACCTCGTCGAGGTGCGCGTCGAGGGCTGGAAGGGGACGAGCTTCGCCCTGGGCGAGGACGCCGAGACCCTGCTCGACCTGGCCGCCGGCCGCATGCCGCCGGCGTGGACGCCCCTGGAAGCGGACACGACGGCCGAGGCGGTCTTCCTGGCGCCGCTCGACCCCGTCAGCGCCCGCGGCCGGGCCAAACAGCTCTTCGGCTTTGACTACATCTGGGAGGTCTACAAGCCGGCCGACAAGCGCAAGCACGGCTACTACACGCTGCCCGTGCTGTGGGGCGAACGCCTTGTCGCCCGCTTCGACAGCAAACTCGACCGGACGACCAACACGTTCGTCGTCCTCGGCCTGTGGCTGGAGGATGCGGCCCTGGGGGAGAACGCCGCCTTCGCCGAAGCGCTCGGCCGCGGCTTTGCCCGCTTTGTCGCCTTCCTCGGCGCGGAGCACGTAGACGCCGGCGCCATCGACGAACCGCTGCTCCGCCGCGCCGCTCAGGGCAGTAGCCGCAGCATCTCGCGATAGACGGCCCGCAACTCGTCGCTGAGGCCGGGGGCATCGACTTGGAAGAGAAGAGCGATTCGGAGAATCGCGCCACAAAACAGAGTCTTAAAAAGGTGATCTTTGTCACTATACAGCGCCGGCCGGGCGTTTTATGCTTGCCAGTGGTGTAGGTGCGCTTCTCTATCCGACGCCGCCGGCTGCATCCTGACTCAAGGGGACACACCCGCCGACCAATATCTATTATGTCAAGCATCCTTGCGCCTGCCGATCTGGCCCCTGCGCCCGCCCGCGGCCATGAAGCTCTGGCCCGGTCGATCACCCGCGCCGCCAGCGCGCAGACCTACGCCACCATCCGCTTCCTGGCCGACCGCGACCGGGCCGCCGACGCCTATCGCGCCTACGCCTACTTCCGCTGGGTCGATGACCGGCTGGACGACGGCGCGGCCGTGCCCGCCGAGCGCGCCGCCTTCCTGGCCCGGCAACAAGCGCTGCTGAACGCGGGCTACGCCGGCCGCCCTCTGCCGGCCGACCTGGCTCCGGAGGAAACACTGCTGGCCGAGCTGATCGCCGCCGACACGGAGCCGGATAGCGGCCTGCGCTCCTACCTTCATAACATGATGGCCGTCATGGCCTTTGACGTAGGCCGTCGGGGGGCAACCCGGCGTGGGCAGTTCATCTCGGCCGCGGAACTGAATGGCTATACGCAAACATTGGCCACGGCCGTGGCCGACGCCCTGTTCCACTTCATCGGCCACGACCAACAGCCGCCGCGCGGCCCGGCCCGCTATTGTGGCGTTCGCGCCGCCCACATCATCCACATGTTGCGCGATACAGTGGAGGACGCCGCCGCCGGCTACTGCAACGTCCCGGCCGAGTTTTTGGCCGCCCACGCCCTGCGGCCACCGTTGACCGCCGCCGACCTGGAGACGCCGGCCTTTCGCGCCTGGGTGGCGGCCCGGGTACGGCTGGCCCGCGAGGAGTTCGCCGCCGGACGGGCCTATCTGGCCGTCGTGGGCAGCCGGCGCGCCCGGCTGGCCTGCCGCGCCTACGTCGCCCGCTTCGAGTACGTGGCCGGCCTCATCGAGCGCGATGATTTCCGCTTGCGCCCCGCCTACCCGGAGCGCAAGTCACTCAGCGCGGCGCTGGCGATGGGGATGAAGATAATCAGGAATTAGGAATTACGAATTAGGAATCACAGATCAGGAACGACCAACGACCATCTTCATCCTTCATCCCTCATCCTTCACCCCTCATTCCTAATTGGAGTGTTATCATGATAGAACAAACCGTGGTTGTGATCGGCGCCGGCATCGGCGGCATTTGCTCGGCCATCCATCTGGCCCAACAGGGGCTACACGTCACCGTCGTGGAGAAGAACAACCGGCCCGGCGGCCGTTGTGACCGCATCAGCCGCGAGGGCCACCACTTCGACACCGGCCCGACGCTGCTGGTCATGCCCCTGCTCTACGAGGAGGAGTTCCGGCGGCTGGGCGTGCCCATGCGCGCGGCGCTGGACTTGCAGCGCGTCGACCCGACCTATCACCTCGTCTTCGACGACGGCTCGCGGTTGAATCTGACCTCGGACCTGAAGCGCATGTACGACCAGCTGGAGGCCATCGAACCGGGCGCGTTCGACGGCTTGCTGCGCTACATGGACGAGGGCTACCGCCACTACCAGCTGGGCATCGACAAGCTGGTCTACCGCGACTTCCGCAGCTTCAGCGACTTCTTCAACTTCGAGAACCTGCCCCTCGTCTACCAGGTCAAGCCGCTCGTTAACCACCACAACAACATGGCCAACTACTTCCAGAGCGAGCGGCTGAAGGCGGCTTTCACCTTCCAGGACGTTTACATGGGCCTCAGCCCCTACGAGGCGGCGGCGACCTTCTCGATGATGTCCTACACCGAGCTGGCCCACGGCGTCTGGTATCCACGCGGCGGCATGTATAGCATCATCGAAGCGCTGAAGGGCATGGCCGACGAGGCCGGCGTTGAGTTCCTGTTCGATACCGAAGTGGAGCGCATCGACATCGTCGCCGACCGGGCGCGCGGCGTCGTGCTGGAGGGCGGCCGGCTGGCGGCCGACATCGTGCTGGCCAACGCCGACTTGCCCTACGTCTACACCCACCTGCTGCCCGCCGACGGCCGCGCCGACCAGTTCGCCGACATGCGCTACTCCTGCTCAACGATCAGCTTCTTCTGGGGTATCGACCGGCGGTATGAGCAACTGGGGGCGCACACGCTCTTCCTGGCCGACGACTACGAGGCCAACTTCAAGTCGATCATCGACGAACTGGATATGCCGGTCAACCCCAGCCTCTACATCCACGCTCCGGCGCGACTCGACCCGGCCATGGCCCCGCCCGGCGAGGACACGCTCGTCGCCGTCGTGCCCGTCGGCCACCTGAGCGAAGACGGCCGACAGGATTGGGCCACCCTGCGCGACCTGGCCCGCGAGCACACCTTCCGCCGCCTGGCCACCATCGGCGCCGGCGACATCCGCGAGCACATCAAGTTCGAGACGTCGTTCAATCCGCTGTCGTGGCGCAAGCGCTATAACCTGGTCAAGGGTTCGACCCACGGCCTGTGCCACAACCTGACCCAACTGGCCTACTTCCGGCCGGACAACCGACACGAGGAGTACCACAACGTCTACTTCGTCGGGGCCAGCACGCGGCCGGGCACGGGCATGCCCACGGCGATGATCTCCGCCCGCCACGTCTCGCACCGGATCATGGAGGATTTGTGGCAGGCGCAACTGGCGTGAAAGAGCGGGGGAGCAGGCGGCGCTTGTAGCGCGGGATGGTATCCCGCGTCTTGGGCAGAACCCCCGGACACGGGCGCAAGAGGTGATCTTTGTCACTGGACAGCAGCGGCGGGCCGGTCTAAGCTGTAGGCAGCGTGGCCGGCCCGCCCCCAACACGGGCGGCCGCGCGGGAGCACGCCCGTGGGCCATCACAACCTCAACCCCGACCGCGATTACGACCTCTTGCAGCGCGCCCTCGACCGGCAGGTGACCGGCGCGCCGGCCTCGCCGGCCTTCATGCAAATCCTGCGCCTGCTCTACGCGCCGGAGGAGGCCGCCCTGGCCGCGCGCGTGCCCATCCTGCCCACGTCGCTGGACAAGCTGGCCCGCCAACTCAACCGCGACCCAGAGGAGCTGGACGGGCAACTGACCCGCCTGGCCGAGCGCGGCCTCATCCTCGACCTGAGCGCCAACGGCCGCCGCTACTACGCCCTGCCCCCTGTCGTCATCGGCTTCTTTGAGTTCACCTTCATGCGCGCCCGGCCGGACATGCCCATGACCGAACTGGCGCGGCTGTTCGAGATCTACATGACCGAGGACGACGGCCGCTTTGCCCACGCCGTCTTCGACCAGACGACGCAACTCGGCCGGTCGCTGCCACGCGAGTCGGCGCTGCCGCCGTCGCCTGCGGTTGAGGTGCTTGACTATGAGAAAGCCAGCGCCATCATCCGCGACGCCCGCGCCGTGGCCGTGTCCCTGTGCGCCTGTCGCCACAAGGCCGCCCACCTGGGCCACGCCTGTGACCGGCCGCAACGCACTTGCCTGACCTTTGGCGGCAGCAGCGGCATGCTCGTCCCCAACGGCATGGCCGAGAGCATCGATCGGGCCGAGGCGCTCGACATTCTGGCCGAGTGCCAGGCCGCCGGACTGGCTCAGACGGCCGACAACGTCAAGCACGGCATCAGCTACATGTGCAATTGCTGCGGCGACTGCTGCGGCATGATGCGCGCCATCCGCGAGTTCGACCTGCCCCACGCCATCGTCACCTCCAACTGGATGATGTCCGTTGACTACGCGCAATGCAACGGCTGCGGCAAGTGTGTCGCCGCCTGCCCCGTCGATGCCATCCACCTGGATGAGCGCGTCGAGGAGCGCCCCGGCGGCCGCCGCCACCGCACCCGTTGGGCCGTCGTCGATGAGGCCCTCTGCCTGGGCTGCGGCACGTGCAGCGGCGCGTGCAAGTTCGGCGGCCTGGCGCTGGAGCCGCGGCCGCAGCGCGTCTACACGCCGGAGAACCTCGTCGAGCGCGTCGTGGCCATGGCTGTCGAGCGCGGCAAGCTGGCCGACGTCGTCTTTGGCGAGCCGGAGAAGCTGAGCCGCCGCGCCGTGGCCAACGTCGTCCGCGCCATCGAAAAGCTACCACCAACAAAGGTCCTGCTGGGCAGCGCGGCGGTGAAGTCGGCTTTTCTGGGGGCGGTCGCCCGCGGCAGCGCCCGGTTTGTCAAAGCCCCCTGACCTATACGCCAGAGCGATGGCAAAGTTGGAAGAAGACCTCACGCAAAGGACGCGAAGGAAGCTAAGAACGCCAAGAAGCGTCTTTTTGCGCCCTTTGCCCCCTTGGCGATCTTTGCGTGAGGTGTCTTAATGATTTTGCAGTGACCCAAACCCATGCGCGGTGGGGATGATTGTCGGCGAAGGGAAACAAAACCGGGCCACTTGCGTGGCCCGGTTTTGTCTAGATGACGCGGATGGGCTGGGTCGCATCAGCCCATCCGCAGGCGGAAGTTAGGGGATGACCGGCACGTCCACGCACAGGTAGTTGGCCGTCACACCGGTGATGGCCGCCGAGTCGCCGCCCAGCGCGCCCAGCCCGTTGGTGTTCGGGGCGGGCGACGTGATGGTGACGACGATCTCGCCGGTTCCGGCCGGCACGTTGGCCAGCGTGAAGCTGAGGATGTTGAGCAGGTTACCCTTGTTGGGGTTGATCGGCGATTGCGTCTGCGAAACGCCGCCGGCGCTCACGGTCACATAGACCGGCCGCGCGTCCTTGTCGTTGTCCACCACGGCCACCTCGACGTTGAACGTCGCGCGGGCCATCGGGGACGGGATGTCGATCACCAACTGCCGGCTGGGGATCCAACCCTGTTCCACGTTCCAGTAAACCTGGGAGTCGCCAGTGTTGATCACCTCGAAGACGTTGATGTACCGCTGATTCGGATTGTTGTACGTCGGGTAGAGGATGAACGCCCGCGGGACATGCCCCTTGACACCGGTGGACTGCAGGAACCAGCGCCCGCGGATGTTGGCCGACGGGTTCAGCTCCGTGCCATACCAGAAGACACCCCAGGTGCGCGGCGCCGGGCTGGTCGCCGTGTCCACCTGGACGTACTGGCCGTTCGGATAGGTGAAGCGCACGTACTTGACGCCACCCTGCTGCTTGCCGGACAGCTGGCCGTAGAGAGCAACCAGGTTAGCCGAGTTGGGGACAACCAGCTTGGCTTGCAGCTTGTGCGACGACGTCGTGCCCATGCCCACGCCCAGGATGTCGGTCCACTGGTTGGTGGCCTGATTCGCCGGGCAGGTGTTGACGGTCGGGATGGCGATGATGTTGACCACCGCGTCATCGTTGTCGGTCAGCGAAGCGCCGTTGAAGCCCGTGCCGCTGCCGGTGACGATGTCGGTGTGGACGGTGCCGGCCGGGCCGTTCACGGTGGCCGTGAACTGGCACGTGTAGCTGCCGCCCTGCGAGATCGTCTGCGGCACGGCGCAGGTCGTGGCCGTGATGCCATTGTGGCCGATGGTCGTGATGTTGCCAAACACGTTGTCGGTCAGGCTGGTCAGGGTCAGCGCGCCGCCGCCGGTGTTGTTGATGACGATGGTGAAGACCACCGGCCCACCGGGGGTGTAGAGCTGCGTCGGGTTAGCCGTCTTGACGACTTCAATGGCCGGAGCAGGGATGATGCGGACATCGGCGCTACCGTCGTCGCACACGTCAGGGTTCTTCGTCGTGTCGCAAGCGGTGACGGTGTTGGTGTGGGTCGTGTTGGCGTTGCCCGTCACGGCGGCCGTGAACGTGCAGGTGTACGTTCCGGTCAGCGCGGCCAGCGTCACCGGCGGCGTCACGTCACAGGTCGTGGCCGTGATGCCGTTGTGGCCCGTCGTCGTGATGTCGCCATAGACGCTGTCAACCAGGCTGTTGAGGCTCAGGGTGATGGTGCCCTTGTTTTCCACCAGGATGGTGAAGGTCACCAGGTCGCCGGAGGCCACAACCGTCTTGTTGGGAACCTTGGTCACTTCCAGCAGCGGCGTCTGGATGGCCGGAACGGTCACGGTGTCGTTGTTGGAGATCACCGGGGTCTGGCCGTGCATGGCCGAGCCGGAAGCGATATTGGTCACCGAGCCGGCGTCGAGGTCGGCCTGGGTCACCGTGTAGGTGGCCGTGCAGGTGAAGAAGTCGCCCGGGTTCAGCGGATTCGGCGTCTGGTTGCACGTCACCACGTTCGGCGCGCCGATCTTGTTGTCCGTGACGGCATACGGCGGCGTCAGCGAGACGTTGCCGCTGTTGGTCACCTTGTAGGTGTAGGCGATGGTGTCGCCCACGCTGTCGTAGTTGACCGTGGTCGTGTCCTTGTCCAGCGTCAGCGCCGGCGACTGCTGAATGGGGATGTCCCACGGGGCGGTGTCGGGCGGCGTCTCGTTGGAGTCAGCCGTCACCACGTTGTGGAGATTCCCACCGGCGTTCATCTCGGTCAGCGTCACCGTGTGGGTGCAGGTGAAGACCCAGATCTCGGTCACTTGCATCTTGCCGTCGTTGTTGGCGTCGCCGCCGGGCTGTAGCACCGGGGCGGCGTTACACTTGGCGTCGGTCACAGTCACGCCCGTCAGGGTCACGTTGCCGGTATTGGTCACCGTGAACTGGTAGGGAACCTGCTGGCCGATGGCGGTGATGAGCGCCGTCGTCGAGGACTTGACCACGTTCAGGCCGGGGTTGTACTGGATGGGGATGTCCCACGGATCGGTGTCGGGCGGCGTCTCGTTGGAGTCGGCCGTCACGACGTTGTGCAGCTGCGGGTTCGGCCCCGTCGCCGCGTCGATCTCCGCCTGGGTGACGGTGTGGACACAACTGAACGTCCACGTCTCCAGCAGGCCCAGCTTGCCGTCGTTGTTGGTGTCGCCCGTCGGCCCGGTCGGTGCGGCGTCGCACATCGGGTCAGAGACGGTGACGCCCGTCAGGCTGATGTTGCCGGTGTTGGTCACGTCGAAGGTGTAGGTCACCTGCTGTCCGGCTTGGGTGATGAGCTGGGTCGTCGAGGACTTCTCGACGTTCAGGCCCGGGGTCTGCTGGATGGGGATGAACAGGTCGTCGGTGTCCGGGTCGGTCTCGGTCGAGTCGGCCGTCACCGTGTTGTCCAGGTCGCCGTCGCCGCCGCCATTCGAGTCCATCTCCGCCTGCGTCACGGTGTGGATGCAGGTGTAGACCCACGTCTCATTCAGGTCGAGCTTGCCGTCGTTGTCGGCGTCGCCCGTCGGCCCGGTCGGCGGCAGATCGCACATCGGGTCGCTGACAGTGACGTTGGTCAGAGGGATGTTGCCGGTGTTGGTGACGGCGAAGCGGTAGTCCACCATCTGGCCGGCGGCGGTGATGAGCGTCGTCGTCGTCGACTTCTCCACGTTCAGGCCCGGGATGCGATCCATCGTCACCGTCACGGTGTCGGTGTTGGACAGCACCGGGTTGGAGCCGTACATGGCCGACGCCTGGGCGACGTTGATGACCTCGCCGGCGGTGATGTCGGCCTGCGTGACGTTGTAGGTCGCCGTGCAGGTGATAAACTGGCCGGGCATCAGCGGGTTGGGCGTCTGCGGGCAGTTCACCGTGTTCGGGGCGATGATGTGGTCGTCGTTGACGGCGTAGGGGATCGTCACCGGCACGTTGCCGCTGTTGGTCACCTTGTAGCTGTAGACGATCGGGTCGCCGACGCTGTCATAGCTGGTCGTCGTCGTCGTCTTGTCCAGCGTCAGGGCCGGCAGCTGCACCGCCGGAACCGTCACCGTATCCTGGTTGGAGTTCACCGGGGCCGTGCCGTGCATGGCCGAAGCCGTGGCGATGTTGACCACCGAGCCGGCGGTGATGTCGGCCTGGGTCACGGTGTAGGTGGCCGTGCAGGTGAAGAAGTCGCCCGGGTTCAGCGGGTTCGGCGTCTGGTTGCACGTCACCGTCGTCTTGTTGTCGCTGACAGCGTAGGGCGGCGTCAGGGGCACGTTGCCGCTGTTGGTCACCTTGTAGCTGTAGCTGATCGTGTCGCCGACGCTGTCATAGTTGGCCGTGGTCGTCGTCTTGTCCAGCGTCAGCCCCGGCAGCTGCACCGCGGGCACGGTCACGGTGTCCTGGTTGGAGGTCACCGTGTCATTGCCGTGCTTGGCCGTGGCCGTGGCGATGTTGGTCACCGAGCCGGCGTTGATGTCGGCCTGGGTCACGACGTAGCTGGCCGTGCAGGTGATGAACGCGCCGGGAACCAGCGGGTTCGGCGTCTGCGGGCAGCTCACCGTCGCCTTGTTGTCGCTGACCGCATACGGCGGCGTCAGGGAGACGTTGCCGCTGTTGGTCACCTTGTAGCTGTAGCTGATCGTGTCGCCGACCTGGTCATAGTTGGCCGTCGTCGTGCTCTTCTCCAGCGTCAGCGCCGGGCCTTGGTCGGCCGTCACGGTCACGCTGTCCTGGTTCGACAGGACGGGGTTCACGCCGTACATGGCCGAAGCCTGGGCCGTGTTGGTCACCGAGCCGGCGTCGAGGTCGGCCTGGGTGACGAGGTAGGTGGCCGAGCAGGTGATGAACGCGCCGGGCATCAGCGGGTTCGGCGTCTGCGGGCAGATCACCGTCGTCTTGTTGTCGCTGACGGCGTAGGGCGGCGTCAGGGGCACGTTGCCGCTGTTGGTCACCAGATAGCTGTAGACGATCGGGTCGCCGACGCTGTCATAGTTGGTCGTCGTCGTCGTCTTGTCCAGCGTCAGGGCCGGCAGCTGCACCGCCGGGACGGTCACCGTGTCCTCATTCGACTCCACCGGCTGGTTGCCGTACATGGCCGAAGCCTTAGCGACGTTGACCACCGAGCCGGCGGTGATGTCGGCCTGGGTCACGACGTAGGTGGCCGTGCAGGTGATGAACTGGCCCGGATTGAGCGGATTCGGCGTCTGCGGGCAGTTGACCGTCGTCTTGTTGTCGCTGACGGCGTAGGGCGGTGTCAGGGGCACGTTGCCGCTGTTCGTCACCTTGTAGCTGTAGCTGATCGTGTCGCCGACCTGGTCATAGTTGCCCGTGGTCGTCGTCTTGTCCAACGACAGCCCCGGCAGCTGCACCGCGGGCACGGTCACCGTGTCCGTGTTCGAGGTCACGGGGTTCGCGCCGTTCATGGCCGTGGCCTGGGCGACGTTGACCACCGAGCCGGCGTTGATGTCGGCCTGGGTCACGGTGTAGGTCGCCGTGCAGGTGAAGAACTGGCCGGGCAGCAGCGGGCTGGGCAGTTGCTGGCAGACGACCGTGTTCGGCGCGCCGATCTTGTTGTCCGTGACGGCATAGGGCGGCTGCAACGAGATGTTGCCGCTGTTGGTCACCTTGTAGGTGTACTGGATGGTGTCGCCGACGGCGTCATAGTCCGGCGTCGAGGTGTCCTTGTCCAGCGTCAGGGCCGGGCCTTGCAGGGCCGGCACGGTCACGGTGTCCTGGTTGGAGGTCACCGTGTCGTTGCCGTACTTGGCCGAGGCCGTGGCAATGTTGACCACCGAGCCGGCGTTGAGGTCGGCCTGGGTGACGGTGTAGGTCGCCGTGCAGGTGATGAACGCGCCGGGAACCAGCGGGTTCGGCGTCTGCGGGCAGGTCACCGTCGTCTTGTTGTCGCTGACGGCGTAGGGCGGCGTCAGGGGCACGTTGCCGCTGTTGGTCACCTTGTAGGTGTAGGCAATCGTGTCACCGACCTGGTCATAGTTGGCCGTCGTCGTGTCCTTGTCCAGCGACAGGGCCGGCAGCTGCACCGCCGGGACGGTCACGGTGTCCTGGTTGGAGGTCACCGTATCATTGCCGTGCTTGGCCGTGGCCGTGGCGATATTGACCACCGAGCCGGCGGTGATGTCGGCCTGGGTCACGACGTAGGTCGCCGTGCAGGTGATGAACTGGCCGGGGTCCAACGGGTTCGGCGTCTGCGGGCAACTGACCGTGGTCTTGTTGTCGCTGACGGCATAGGGCGGCGTCAGGGGCACGTTGCCGCTGTTCGTCACTTTGTAGCTGTAGCTGATCGTGTCGCCGACCTGGTCGTAGTTGGCCGTGGTCGTCGTCTTGTCCAGCGTCAGCGCCGGGGTCTGCACCGCCGGAACCGTCACCGTGTCCGTGTTGGACGTGACGGTGTTCGCGCCGTGCTTGGCCGTGCCGGAGGCGATGTTGGTCACCGAGCCTGCGGTCAGGTCGGCCTGGGTGACGGTGTAGGTGGCCGTGCAGGTGAAGCTCGCGCCCGGGTTCAGGGGGTTGGGCGTCTGGTTGCACGTGACCACATTCGGCGTGACGATCTTGTTGTCCGTGACCGCATACGGCGGAATCAGGGAGACGTTGCCGCTGTTGGTCACCGTGTAGTTGTAGCTGATCGTGTCGCCGACCTGGTCATAGTTGGCCGTGGTCGTCGCCTTGTCCAGCGTCAGGGCCGGGGTCTGGGTGATGGGGATGTTGTGGGGGTCGGTGTCGGGCGGCGTCTCGGTCGAGTCGGCCGTCACCGTGTTGGCCAGGTTGCCGCCGGCGTTCATCTCCGCCAGCGTGACCGTGTGGGTGCAGCTGTAGACCCACGTCTCGGTCAGGTCGAGCTTACCGTTGCTGTTGGTGTCGCCCGTCGGGCCGCTGATGGCCGAGGTACACTTCGGGTCGCTGACCGTGACGCCCGTCAGGGCTACGTTGCCGGTGTTGGTCACCGTGAAGGTGTAGGGCACGATCTGTCCGACGGCGGTGATGACCGTCGTCGTCGAGGACTTGACCACGTTCAGCGCCGCCAGCGGGACGGTCACGGTGTCCTGGTTGGAGGTCACCGGGTTGCCGCCGTACTGGGCCGTGGCCGTGGCGATGTTGACCACCTGGCCGGCGGTGACGTCGGCCGAGATGACGGTGTAGGTAGCCGTGCAGGTGATGCTGCTGCCGATCGGCAGCGGGTTCGGCGTCTGCGGGCAGGTCACCGTGGCCTTGTTGTCGCTGACGGCATACGGCGGCGTCAGGGGTACGTTGCCGGTGTTAGTCAGCAGGTAGCTGTAGCTGATGGTGTTGCCGGCGGCATTATAGTAGGCCGTCGACGTCGTCTTATCCAGCGTCAGGGCCGGCGCGGTCGGAACGGTGACCGGGTTGGTCTTGCACGTCTCCACCAGCGACGAGTCGTAGGTGATCTCGGCGCAGTTGGAGATGTCCACCGTCTGCCCGGCGGGCAGGCTGTTGATCGTCACGCTGAAGCGCACCTGCCACGAGTCGCCCTCGGGCAGACTGCCCAGGGACACGCCGCCGTTGTCCAGCGGGAAGGGCGTGCCGCTGCCGTTGTCGGGAATGGCCACAAAGCCGCTGCCGACGTCTTTGGCCGTCGAGTTGGCGACGTAGGTGGTGTTGGTGGGCAGGGTATCCTCGACCGTCACAGCGACCGGGGCCAGGCCGGTGTTCTCCACGGTGATGATGTAGCGCAGGGTGTCGCCGGGGGTGAGCGAGCCGCTGCTGTCGGCGTCGATCAGCAGGACGGAGTCCTTGCTGGTTTCGACCGAGCGCAGGGCGACGATGATCGTGCCCGCGTCAAGGCCGGGAGCGGCGGCGGAGGCCACGCGCGGGTCTTCGCCCCAGGCGGCGGCGAAGTTACAGCCGCCGACGCCGCCGTTGTTGGCCACCGTCTTGGTGAAGACGTAGGCCCCGGTTTGGTCGAGGTCGGAGGCGTCGTACAGACGCGCCGACTGGAGTGTCGAGACCTGGAAGCCGGTGTTGGAGGTCGTCTCGTTCAGGCCGTTGACGTTGGTGTCGGTCACGTCGTTATCGCCGTTGAAGTCGACCTTGTCCGGCGTGCCGTCGTTGTTCCAGTCCACGTAGAAGAAGGTCTGGCAGATCGGCGTCACCCAGAGGGGGCTGCCGTTCTGATTCGGGTTCGTGCCGGAGGTCCAGTCGCGCCCGGCGCCCAGGCCGACCAGGGCCTGGTTCGACAGGCGATCTTCGGGGACGAAAGGCACGCCCCAGTCCCAGATCGTGCCATCATTGTCCACCGCGGCCACGCCGGTGAACTTGCGGCTGGTGTCGGGGGTGGTGCTGCTCGCGCCCGTCACGGCGAAGCAATGGCCGGCCTGGTCGTTGGACAGGGTGAAGCTGGTGTTGACGGTGTCGGCGGCGATGGTGTACACGGTTGACGTGGACGGCCTCTCGCAGCGGACGTACATCGTCGTGGCTTCGGGGTTGTAGATGTACAGGCGCACCGTTCCGGGAGTCTGGCTGTCGACGCCATTGCCGGTGTTGTTGCCAACCGGCATCCAGTAGCTGGAGCTGAGTTGCGCGTCCGGGACGAGGTTGAGATCGCGGGAGCCATAGCCGGGCGAACCGGCGATGTCGCCGGTCACCAGCACAACCTGGATCGGCTTGGCCGGGTCGTTGGAGCGCACCTGGCCGCCCTGCTTGACGTAGCTGCACGCGCCGCCGCTGGAGGTGGACTCGAAATAGGTCTGCCCCTCATTCAGCGTCACGTTCGCTTCCCACGTGCCGTCGCCTTCGGGGTCGGTCTGGATCACCGTGCCGTCGTAGGCGGCGGTGATGGTGAAGGCGGAGTACTCGAACATGTCGGCCGTGGCGGTGATGGTGTCGCAGCCGACGGGCGTGGTGTAGACCTGGCCCCACTCGGTGGTGGGGTACATGGCGTTGGCCCAGGCGAACAGCGAGTTGCTGCCGCTGGCCCACAGGGAACGGGTGACGGCGATGGCGTTCGTGCCGCCGATCTTGTCCTTGCCGTCCCAGTCAATGGTACCGGCGGTGTTGGGAACGACGATGCTGCTGTCATCCAGGATGATGACGTTGCCCTTGTTCAGCACGTCGTTGGCGTTGGTGCAGGTGATGACCGTGTTGCCAATCTGGGGCGCGCAGCCGTCGCTGGCCAGGCCATTGCCCCAGATCTGCACGCCGTCGAGATTGCCGGCGCTGTAGATTTCCGAGGGCGTTGGGTTGGCGATATCGTCGGCGAAGCCGTCCTCCCAGTGATCGTAATAGACCAGGGTGCCGTCGGCGCTGATGGCGATGGAGACCTTGGTCACCATCGGCGAGACGGCGACGGCGTTGATGACTTGCATCGCGGCCAGCATGTCGTTTTCCGGCTCGGTCAGATGGAAGACCATCACCGGCGCGGGGTTGGCCGCGCTGGCGCGGTTGAAGGTTACACCAAGAAACGCGGCCAGCAGAACCATCCCCAGGATGGTCAGGCTGCGCCGCTTAAGAGTCGTACTCACAGGATCCTCCGAATCATCTAGAACTGCGAAGTTGTTACGATGCCTAGCCCCTACGCAGGCAGGGGGCAACGGCCGACAATAGGCTGTCGATGGGTAGGCAAGCGCCAACGACGCTCGCCCATGCGGGTGCGATTGGGTATGCGACCAGAATACCGGCCGGCGACCGACAGCGGCCGTCAGCGGGCAACCCGGAGAATGGATCGGGCGAGCTGGCTCAGCCCAAAGGAGCGGCTCCCCTCTGGGTGCTTGTGCAGCAGCGCGCTGGCTCGATGGCAACGCAGCAACCTGCGTCGCGGGCTATGTTGTAGGCGTTAACAGTGTGGAAATAGGGTGATGGTGTTTGTCCCTCCTATACTAGGAGCTCCCATTACTTTGATTATGAAGCAGCCGACAGACGACGCGCCACGACAACGGACATGATGACGGCACGCTCGGCCGACGAGGCGATTTGCACGACCGGCACGTTGGACGTGCCGGCTTCATGCGTCCCTCGACCTGGCGACGTTCGAGCGCGACGCCCGGACGTCTCCGACAACTACTCTTAACCAACCATTCCTCTCCAGGCCCCTGAACTCCTAAAGAGGATAGTACTTATATACCATGATAGCAGCCGATTGGGGAATGTCAATACCTTCTCATATAATTCCATCCGCCCGTCGATTCTGGGCGTAAGGTACTAGTAAGTGTCGGTTTGTTGACGGCCGAATGTCGTCCATGCGGTTGCCAAATACGGCTGCCTGGTGGCTGAAAGCAGTATAGTCGATTTGCCGCCAAACGAAGCGGCACGCGAGCGGCGCAATAGTACTAATTCGTCCTATCGTTAGGGCGGACTACGCCCGGTCGTTATCGTTGCCAAGTCGTGAGAAGCGCTCACGCTAAGGCGCAAAGGGACAAAGACGCCAAGAAGAAACCTAACGAAAGCTCCCGAATTGGGCGGATCGACTCCCGTTTCTCTGGACAAGCGCGCCCCTCTTTTGCTATGATGTCCGCACTTCGGCCGCAGTGCCCCAATCTAGCCCGTTGCCGCCGGCCACACGCCCGGCGACAACATCACCCCGCCCACGCCTCCGCCTCCCGGCGGTCGGGCACCGGCAATCGAAGCGTCGTGGTTAATCGGCTCAGGAGGTCAAGAGGCGTTGCCATTGGCAGAGTGGTGGTCGAGACGTTCGCCGCGGAGGCAACCGCGCCGTCGCCAAGCCATGCCGTTTGCCGCGCCGCCGCCGAACGCGAAGCTGCCGCCGCCGCTCTTTGACCTTGGCAACCGCCTGACGGCGTCCTTCAGCCTGGCCGAACTGAAAGACCTGGCCTTCACCATCGGCATCGAGCCGGAGAGCGTGCCCGACGACACGCGGCCGGTGTTCGCCCTGGGGCTGGCCCGCGCCGCCTGGTGTCGCGGCCATCTCGACGCGCTGTTGGCCGAGGCCGCGCGGCAAGTCCCGGCCGTCGATTGGTCGCTGCCCACCCTGCCCGCCCCGCCGGAGACGGGTTGCGAGGACGACCCCCTGCCCCGGCCGTCGATCTTCCGCGACTGGCTGCAAGTGGCCGTCTTCGTGCTCATCCCCTTGCTGTTCGCCACCCTGGCGGCCGCGCTCATCTGGTGGACGCGCCAACCGGCGCGGATGGACGCCGGCTTCAACGTCGCCGTGGCCGCCATTGACGTGACCGGCGGCAGCGCCGCGCAGAACGAACAGGCGGCGGCGCTCCTGCAACAGGTCGTCGTCGATGAGCTTGACCGGGAACTCAACGCGGCTCTCGATGAGGAGGTCATCGTCAGTGGCGCGCGCATGCCCCTTGTCAAGGACGAGGGGGACGCCAAACGGCTGGCCAGGCGCGTCAACGCCCAACTGGTCGTCTACAGTCCGCGCACCACCATTGATGCCGCCGGCCAGGTGACGTACTCGCCCCGCTTCTACGTCTACTTCGATCCCGCGCGGCAGGACGTGGCCGAGTTGACGGGCGAATACCCGCTGGATGTCAGCCTGTCGTTTGCGCTGGCCGACCTGATGACCGACAAGCTTCCGCCGGCGCAAACGGCCGCCGCCGCCGCGCTGCTGACGCGCTTTGGCCAGGCGCTGGTCTATCTGCAGGGCCAGGACTTCGACAACGCCTACTGGCAGATCATCGACGCGGTGGGGCGGACGGAGGCCTACGTCGTCACCTACGGGCCATTCAGCGGGCGCGAGGTGATCTATCTGTTTGCCGGACACATTGCCCGGCTGAAGGCGGGCGCAGCCAGCGGCGAGGCGAAGGAGCGCCTGTGGCAAGACGCGCAGGGTTTCAACGACCAGGCGCTGGAGATTAATCGCGCCTACGCCCGCGCCCTCATCAGCCGGGCCAATCTGGCCTACGACCGCGGCGACCTTCGGGCGGCCAAACGGGACTATGAGGCCGCGGCGGCGCTGCATGACCCGCCCCCGCCACCCGACGCATGGATCGACGCCAAAGCGGCGATGGGGCTGGGCAACGTCTACCTGAGCCAGCTCAACGGCCCGGCCAACGGCACGGCGTGCGCCGACGAACGCCGGCGGCTGGCCGACGAGGGGCTGGCTCACTATGGCCAGGTGCTGGCCGAGTATGACGCCCACCGGTCGGAGGCATTGCTGGCCGGCATGGCCGGGCAGGCCCACTTGCATCGCGGCGAAATCTACGCCGTCTGTGGCCAGAAGGAAGACGCCGCGGCCGAGCTGCACATCGCCCGGTCATGGGAAGGTGTAGAGTGGTCGCCGGAGCAGCGGGCCCATATCGAGGATTTGCTGGCGAAGGTGGCAGCCCTACCGCAGTAGGGAGTAGGGGCTAGGGAAGAGCGCCCTTCCCTAATCCGTAGTCCCTGGCCCCTTCTTGAGGGCCGGGCGGCCGGGTCGAACAGACTGTTTCACTGATTTGCATGTACGCCCCAGGGCATTGTCCTGGAGCGAACAGGAGGGTCGGTTCATGCGCAGGATGGCGTTGTGGTTGTTGCTGGCGCTGGCGCTGGCCGGCTGCCGGCAAGAGGATGACGGCTCGACAGCAGAAGACATGGTCGCGAACGTGGTCACGACCGAGAGGCCGTCACCGCCGGCCGGGCCAAGCGAACAGCCGGCGGCGACGAAGGGCTTCTGGGACACGGCCACGCCCACGCCGGACGGCGTCGCTCATCGCTCCGGGTCACGCCCCCGATGGTCCCGCCACCGTCATACTCGGCGCATGCCACTCCTCGACAGCTGGACGCCCGGGCAGCACACGGCCGACGGCGTCACCCACCCGACGTACCGCAAGGGCACCGGCCTCGGCCTCATCGTCATCCACGAGATCCCCGGGCTGACCCCGACGGTGATCGGGTTCGGCGAGGAGGTCGTCGCGGCCGGCCACACGGTCGTGATGCCGCACCTGTTCGGCACGCCCGAGGCTCCGCCGACCGGCGGCGCGATCGCGAAGGTGCTCCCGCGCGTGTGCATCAGCAAGGAGTTCACCACGATGGCGGTCGGTGAG
>JAIBAS010000210.1 GCA_019695075.1 Promineifilum sp.
CCGTCGGCGAGACCATCACCGTCGCCCGGCGGTTGGAGCACGCCGCGCCGCCCGGTGGGGTGCTGGTATCGGCCGTGGCCCAGCGCCAGGCGGACGCGCAACTGCAATTCACCGAAGCCCCCGCCCCCCTCGCCGCCGCCGGGCGCGCACCGGGCGAGGCGCTCTACCTGGCCACCGGCGAACATCCCGACTTCCCATCCTTCGGCCCGGCGCTAACGGCCGGGCAGGTGACGCGCCTGATCGGCCGCGATGAGCAGCTCGACCGGCTGGAGAACGCCCTGCAAGCCGTCACCGACAGCGGCGCGCCCCAGGTGCTGACCATGATCGGCGCGGCCGGCTCCGGCAAATCGCGCCTGGTGTACGAGTTCGAAGCGCGCGCGCGGCTGTTGACCGGCGTATCGGGCGTGCAGCCCGCCGGCGGCCGGCTGTTCGAGGCCGAGGCGCCCTATGCCCTGGTGCGCGACCTGTTGCTGCGCCGCTTCGGCATCCGCCCCCAGCACAGCCACGCCATCGTCGAAGACCGCATCCGCCGCCTGCTGGACACGCTCGACCGGCCCGCCCGCGCCCGCCGGCTGTCGGCCACCGGCCCGCTCGACGCGACGCTGGAACTGCTGAAGCAGCTGCTCAACGTCCAGACCGCGGCGACGCTGCCGGCCGCGGAGGTCGACGCGTTGGTGACGCGCCTGCTGGCCGCCGTCACCGCCGCCGGGCCGGCCATCGTCGTCCTGGAAGACGCCCACCGCGCCGACCGTGAGTCGCTGGAGCTTGTCAACCGGCTGGTCGAGACCGCCCCGCCGCTGCCGGTGCTGTTTCTCGTCATCGCCGCCGAAGGCGATGCCACGCCGTCCGCCCTGCCCTGGCTGGGGCGCGAGGAGGACCCGTTCTCGCCCTTCGACCGGCTGGAGGTCACGCCGCTGTCAGCCGTCGATAGCCGCCTGATGGCCACCGACATCCTCGGCCAACTCGCGCCCCCCATGCGCCTCCTGGACCTCATCGTCGCCGAGTCGAGCGGCAACCCGCTCTACATCGAGGCGTTCATCCGCCTGCTGCTGGAGCGTGGCGTCATCTCCGTGGGCGAGCGGCGCGGCTTTGACATGGCCCAACTGGAGGGCATGCGGCTGCCGGCCGGCTTGCCGGGGCTGATCGAGACACGCCTGCAGGCCCTGACCGACGGCGAGCGGCGCGTCTTGCAGGCCGCGGCCGTCGCCGGGCCGCTGTTCTGGGACGCGATGTTGTTCGACACTCACTCGCCCCTGTCAGACGAACTAACCGAGCCGGAGATCGAGGTCGCCCTGTTGAACCTGGTCAGTAAGCGCTTCATCCTGCCCGACACAACCTATAGCTTCGGCGCGACACAGGCTTACCGCTTCCGGCGCGAAGTGGGGCACGTGGTGGCCTATGGCAGCGTGCCGGTCGCGGCGCGCCAGGCCCAGCACGCCCGCGTGGCCCAATGGCTGCTGGCCAACCAGAACGACGCCCGCTTTCGGGCCTGGTTCCCGGTGGACGGCATGATCGCCCACCATCTGGCGGCCAGCGGCGAGACGACGTTGGCCTTCGCCTGGCAGCAGCGCGCCGGGCAGCCGCCGGCCGCAGCCGGGCAGTAGCCACCCTATGCTCACCCGCGACCAACTCCACGAGGCCATCGCCCAATTCGCCGACCAGCGCGCGCGCTTTGGCCCGGCCACGGAGACGATCCTGTCCGTTCTGCGCGAACGGCTGGCGGCGCTGCCGGGCGAACTAACGGCCACGGCCAAGCCGCCCGCGCACCCCGTCAGTGAGCAGCGCAAGCAGGTCACCGTCCTCTTCGCCGCCATCGACGGCTTCACCCGTCTGGCCGGGGCCACCCACAACACCGAGCGGCTGCGGCAGATCGACCTGCTGTGGCAACGGCTGGACGAGACCATCTACGCCCACGGCGGCATCGTCGATAAGCACATGGGTGACGTGGTTATGGGCATCTTCGGCGTGCCCACGGCGCGCGAGAACGACCCGGAACGCGCCGTCCGCTGCGCCATCGCCATGCGCGAGTTGGCCGGCGAGGCGCTGGCGGCGCTGGGCGGCAAAGGGCCGACCGACAAGGGCCGCGAGCTTGTCATCCGCATCGGCATCAACACCGGGCCGGTGTCGCTGGGACAGGTCGGCACCGACGACAGCCCGACGGCCATCGGCGACGCCGTCAACGTCGCCAGCCGCCTGAAGGAGGCTGCCGACCAGGCCGGCGTCTACATCGCCCACGACACCTACCGCCTGGTGCAGCGCCTCTTCCGCGTCGAGACGCTGGGGCCGGTGGCTATCAAAGGCCGCCAGATGCCGGTGACAGCCTATCGCGTCGTCGGCTCACGCCCGCGGACGTTCTTCCCCGAAAGCGATGGACTGGAGGGCGTGGCTGTGCCCATGATCGGCCGCGACGCGGAACTGGCCGCGCTACTGCGGGCCTTGCGCGACACCATCGAGACCGGCCGCGGGCGGCTGATCACTGTCGTCGCTGAGGCGGGCGTCGGCAAGTCGCGCCTGGTGCGCGAATTCAGCCGCCGGCTGGAGGCCCTGCCGGTCAAGATGGCCCTTTTCCAGGGGCGCACCGACCAGCGCCTGATGGAAGTGCCCTATGGCCTGCTGCGCGACCTCGTCGTCGACCACTTCCGCATCGAGGAAGGCGACCGCGGCCGCCAGATCGAGGACAAGCTGACTCGCAACCTGGCCGAGGCGCTGGGGCGACGCGGCCCGCGCCGCC
>JAIBAS010000185.1 GCA_019695075.1 Promineifilum sp.
GATCTGGGTGGCGGTCGGGTCGCTTGACGCGGAGAGCGTGCGGGTCGCGTTCGCCCATACGGCCGAGGCGATTTCGGTGCCGGCGTCGGCCGCCAGGGCGGCGGCGGTGATGAGGTTGGCGGTGATTTCGTTGGCGTGTACTTGAAGCGCGTCGCTGCCGGCGATGAGCGAGTCGTAGTTGTTGGCGGTCAGGATGACCAGGTGGCGCCAGACGGGCAAAGCCCCGGTGGCGTTGGCGAAGACTTCCAGGAGGCCGGCGGTTGCCGTGTCGGTCGTGTTCAGTTCTACCCGGTAGTAGCCGTCGCGGTCGTAGGTGATGGACGTGGCACTGTTCCGCGCCGCGGCCGTCCCGCCGTTCTTGCTCAGGTAGACGGTCATGGCATTCACGCCGCCGGTGTAGAGATCCGTAACGGGCGTTTTGCCGTCGGTCGCGCTGACAAACGGGCCGAGGCTGACGGTTGTCGTGGTGGATTGCTTCAGGAACACGCGACTTGCCAGGGATTAGGCGGCCAGGGCTTCGATCTCTTGCCGCTTGCTTTCGATCTGGGCGCGCAGCACGGCTTCCTGCTGGTCGAACTGGGCCAGGGCCTCAGAGCGCTGGCGGGCCAGGATGTCGAGACCGGTTTCTAGGGCGCGCAGGTCGATGAAGAGCTTGGAGCGGATCATGAATTCGCCGAAGGCGCTGGGAGTGATGTCGGCGGCGATGAGGGCGGCGACGTACTGTTCGATTTGTTCTTGGGTGACGGGCATGGGTGTACTCCTCTAGGTGCTTAGTCCAACTAGAAAACGCTCATGAGGCTGCGGCGATGGTGCGCGACGATTCCTGGGTGGGGGCCGCTGGCCGGTTCGGTGTAGTCGATGGTAATGTAGGCGCGGGTTGACAGGCCTGCCTCGTAGGCGTTAATCCGCAGAGGGGAACTGGTTGTGCTGTTGCCTCTGATGAGGATGGCGAAGTAATTGTCTTCAACCCACTCGTCCTGGTTCACGATTTCCTGAAGGACAGCGGCGATATCGGGTAGTTGGCGGTAGCCGGTGCCACTGGCTGTGGAGGTCCATGGGACGGCCGCTTGCGTCAACGTCCGGCTGCTGAGGTCGTTGGTGTTCGTAGTGAACGCGGGCGCGTTGGGAATGAGCTGACCATATTGGGTGACATTCGGGGTGTCGTAACTGCCGGAGGATAGGTTGAGCCTTAGAATCGCGCTGCTGATGGTTGCGCTCTTGGGGAGACCGATGCCTTGAAAGCGGAGGCCGATGTACTGGTTACTGGTAGCGCAGTTCATGGCCGTCTGCGTCAGGTTTGTCGTGCTGTTCGTCTCTTGCGCGTCGTCCGCGCCAGTGGTGATATATGCGGTCAGGGTTGGCATCGCATCTCCGTTGCTCTGCCGCAATGATAAGCGGTGCCCAGGCCAGTTTTTGGCCGGCCCCTGTGGAAAGAGAAGTGCCCGGCTTTGGGGTCCGGGCACTCTCTGTCACTTCTTGCGGCGCTTGGGGGAGGGGGGTGTGAGCGGGGCTAGGGTTTGGCCGGTGTCGGGCTCGCCGGCGGGGGGTGGACTGGCGTCGGCGGACAGGAGTCCGCTCGGGGCAGGGGGATCAGTGGCTACGGTTTCGGCCGCGCCGGCCGGGGGCCAGAGGACGACACGGCCGTTGGCCAGATAGATCTGCAAGGGTATGCCGCTGTTGTCCAGCGGGCGCGCGAAGCGCACCGGCGCGTCCAGCAGGCCGGCCGCGCGGGCGGCGTTGATGGCCAGCTGGACGGCGGCGCTGGGTGAGAAGGTTGCCATGGTGCTCTGTCCTTACTCGCTCAGGAACAGGACGACGGTCACGTTGGCGGCGTTGCCGCCCGCGCCGCCGTCGAAGTCGATGGTGACCAGGTACTCCTTCGACCACGGCAGCGGCGAGCCGGTTTCGACGAAGTCATCCCCGTCGAGCAGAATGGGCGCCGCGCCGCCGGTAACGGTGCCGGTGTAGTACTTGTCGTCGTCGGCCGCCGTGCCGATCTTCAGGATGAAGGATGTGGTGTCATCGGTCTTGGCGCTGATGCCCACCAGCTGCAACTCGCGCATGTGCTTGAAGTGGGCGACAACATCGGCCGCCAGCGTACCGGGCACGACGACCGGGAGGGTGAAGGTGTTGCCTTGCATGGTTGGTTACTCCTTATGGTAGGGGCTTATGGCCTTAGCCGGCGACGTTGCGCTTGCCGATGCCGCGCCACGAAGCAACGCCCACCATGAACTCGTCCCGAATCTTGATCGGCAGGACGTCGTTGGTAAACAGTAGCCCGCCGTTCTGGTCGGCGGCGAACCAGATGCTGGGCAGCGGGTGGTTGCGCCCGCCCTGCTGGTAGGCCATCACCAGCGTGCGGTGAATCTCCGGCCGGACCATGAACGCCCAGTCCGTCGCATCCGTCCACTCCGGCACAACCAGGATGCGCGGCCGCATGTCGTACTCATCGAAGTCCATCCGCAGCGGTTCGTGGGCCGTCGGGTAGCCCAACTCCCCGTAGCCGAACGCCTTGCGCGCCTTGTAGAGCAGTTCGGGCGGCAGGAGCAGCCAGTAGGGGTACATCGCCATCGGCTTGGTCGTGCCCAACTCCGCCTGGTCGTAGATCTGCTGCCGGGCGGCTTCCCACGACGTCTGCACGTCCGCGTCGGTCGCGCCCAGCGCCGTCGTCGCCAGGTTGCCGTGGTCGGCGTGGAACAACGCCTTCGTATCGGCCATCGTCGGGCCGACG
>JAIBAS010000423.1 GCA_019695075.1 Promineifilum sp.
AACGTCGGCGCGTCGTCGCGCAGCCGGGCGGCGATCTGGGCCTGGTATTCGGCCGTGGGGATGAGCGTATCGCGGCCGTCGCGCTGGGCGACGACGCCATCGCGGTCGCGGTCGATGATCACCGCGCCCAACCCCTCGACGCGCACGATCTGCCGCCGCTCGCCCGGCTCCTTGAGGACGCCGCCCTCACCCCCACCCTGGCCGGCGTCGTAGCCGTCGGGGCCGGGCGCGGGGGCGGCCGTCTCGAACGCCTCGCCCAGCAGGCGCGTGGCGTCGGTGTAGTCGAAGATGCGAAAGAACAGCTTCGACTCATACAGCCGCGTGCCCCGGCCCAACATCTGGTAGAAGGCGATGGGCGAATTGAGGTAGACGAAGAAGGCGATGTTCTGCACGGCGGGCACGTCGATGCCGGCGTCGAGCAGGCGCACGGTCGTGGCGATGAAGTGGGAGACGCGGCTGGCGCGCAGGTCGGCCAGATAGTCGTGGCCGTCGCCGGCGGCGGTACACTTGAAGGCGAAGTAATCGACCGGCGTCCGGCCGTTGCGCGCGCACCAGCCGGCATAGAGATTGGTCAGCGCCGCCGTCACGGCGTCGCAGTGGTGGTCTTCGACGCAGAAGATGATCGTCTTCTGGCAGGGGTCGCCGCGGCCGACCTCCAGCAGGCGGGCGAAGAGGTGGGCGGCCATCTCCTCGGTGCGCTCCGGCAACTGCAACTGGTGCTCATACATCCGGCGCGTCACGTCGCCCTTGAAGGCCAGCTCATCGCCGGTCAGCGGCGCGCCCTTGCGGGCGTCGATGAGCCGCAGGCGTTGCAGCTCTTCGCGCGACAGGCCGCGCTCGTCCACGTCGATGCGGAAGCGGGCCACTTCGGCCACGGCCAGATAGCCATCCTCGTTGGCCTGGGTCAGGGTGTATTCGTAGACCGGCTCGCCGAAGTAGCGGATGTTGTCGGCCGTGGTCTCCAGGTCGGCGCGGGCGTCGGAGCTGTCCGGCTGGACTCTGAGCGTGCGCGGCGTGGCCGTCAGGCCGATCTGCACGGCGGCGCTATTGCGTTCCAGCACTTCCGACCACTTGCCCCAGGCGGAGCGGTGGCACTCGTCGATGATGATGTGGCTGAAGGTGTCGGGCGGGTAGTTGGCGATGAGGAAGCTGGCCTCGTCGTCGTCGCCGGCGTCGAGCGTCTGATAGGTGGCGAAGAGGATGCGGGCGTTGTGGGCCGGGCTGCGCGTCGAGACGCGCTGGGCGTCGTCGCCGAAGACGTTGTGGAACGCGCCGTGGGCCTGGTCGCGCAGTTCGGTGCGGTCGCAGACGAACAGCGCCTTGCGGACTTGCCCGGCGTCGGCCAGCCGCTTGATGAGCTGCACGGCCAGGAAGGTCTTGCCCGCGCCGGTGGCCAGCGAGATGAGCGCCCGGTTGCGCCCCTGGGCGATGGCCTCCAGCACGGCGCGGACGGCGGCATCCTGGTAGTAGCGCGGTTCGTAGCCGCCCAGGTCGTAGGGGGTCAGCAGGGCGCGCGCCGCCGGCGCGCGGAGATCGATCTGCCGCGCCGTCTGATATTGCTGCAAGAGCGTGTCGTGCGATGGGAAGCTGGTCATGGGCAGTGGGTTGGTGACGACCTTGCGCGCGTCGTCATAGCGCACCCACATATGGCCGTTGGTGGCGAAAGCGAAGGGGACGTTGAAGCGTTTGGCATAGCGCCGGCCCTGCTCCAGGCCCAGGTCAGCCGGCAAGCCCTCGCGTTTGGCCTCGATGACGGCGACGGGCACCGGCTCGGTCTTGGGCGAGAGCCGCACGCAGAGGAGATAATCCAGCCGGCCTTCGCCGCGGTCCCATTGGCCTTCGTGCCGGTAAATGGGGCCGGGCGTCCTTTCCAGGCGCAGGGTGCCCGCGCCCGGACTCCAGCCCAGCTCGCGCAGACGGGGGTCGATGAGTTCGGCTCTGGTTTCGGCTTCGTTGAGCGACAATTGGCGCATGATCAACCGCTACAGGAAGTGAGTGGCGACATTTTACCCGCCATTGGGCGGCGAACCAAATGACCCGCCCCCCAGTACTTCTCCCCCACCCCCGCCCGTCTTTCGGCCGCTTGTGCCCGCCCGGCCGTCTCGCTTATGATAGTCAGCGGTGGGGGCGACACTTTACGCGCAGATGGAGGCTCCTGATGATGCGAGGGAAAGTCGCGTGGACAATTGGCGGCATAGTGGTTCTGTTGGCGGCGTTGGTGGGGCTGGTCGGGGCCGCGCCGGGAGGGACGGCGGCGGTCAGCGCGCCCAGCCTGGTCGCGTCGCCGCGCGAGATCGACTTCGGCCCTGTTGGCGTCGGCGCGACGAGCGCGCCGATTGCCGTTAGCTTCTACAACCTGAGCGACACCAGTTTCCTGTCGCCGTTCACCGGCGGCGGCGTCGGCGCGCCATTCCTGCGCACGGACGAGTGCAACTTCTCCGTGCCGCCGCAAAGCAACTGCCGCATGTTGTTCACCTTCGCGCCGGAGACGGCCGGCGTCTTCACGGCCACGTCCGAGATCAGCACCGACGCCGGGCCGGCGACCATCGTGATGCACGGCGTCGGCGTGGGGCCGAAGCTGCACCTGACGCCGCAGCGCGTTGACTTCGGCTCCGTGCTCGTCAACGACATGGCCTCCGCCCAGACGGCCCTCATCCGCAACGCCGGTCTGGCCCACCTCGACTTCCTGGAGATCAGCCAGCCGGGCGCGCCGTTCACGGTGACGCC
>JAIBAS010000025.1 GCA_019695075.1 Promineifilum sp.
GTTGCTGGTTTCGCTGTCGCCCGGAGTGGTGACAACCACGTCGTAGGTTCCGGCGTGCGAGGCATTCACGGATGCGATCGTAAAGTCGCGAGTAGTCGCTCCGGGGACGTTCACGCCGTTGCGCCGGATCGTGGCCTTGAAGGACGCCGCGTACTCCCAGGTGTGGCCGGCGAAGCTCTGCAGGGAGCCGGTGAAGACGCGGCCGGACACGGTGCTCGCGTCGAACGTCGACGGCTCGAACGTCCGGCGGCTGACCGATGATCCCGGCTACGACGGCGATCCCACCTGGTCGCCCGATGGCACGCAGATCGCCTTCTGCTCCTCGCGCGACGGCAACGTACCGGCCGTTTTCGTCATGCCCGCCGCCGGCGGCCCGGCCCGGCGGCTCTCGACCCTGCCCGATAGCTGCGATCCGGTGTGGTCACCGGACGGCAAGACCATCGCCTTCGACACGTCGGCCGGCAATGGCGAACTCTATGACCTGGGATTGATGAACGCCGACGGCAGCAACGTGCGGGTGC
Source organism: Promineifilum sp. (assembly GCA_019695075.1). Lineage (GTDB taxonomy): Bacteria > Chloroflexota > Anaerolineae > Promineifilales > Promineifilaceae > Promineifilum. The sequence goes on from JAIBAS010000025.1 coordinate 522, forward strand.
ACAACGCCGCCGGGTCATTTATCAGCTTGCAGCCGACGAGCTGGTCGGCCGACGGTGTTTATGTCGTCTACTCGCAGATGAAGTATGAGCTTTATCATGGCGATCTGTATCTGACCTGGTTGGGGGGCGAAGCCATAACGCCCGACTTTACCACGGGCTGGCAGCCCGTTCTCGACACAGGCCGCGACCTGTACGCGACGATGGCGACGCTGGATATCACACCGCCGACGGCGACTCTGTCGTCGCTGCCGCAGTTCTCGCGCCTGACGGGCTATGCGTTGAGATGGACGGGCAGCGACGAGGCCAATGGCTCCGGCCTGGCCAATTTCGACCTGGAGACGCGCCGCGACGCCAACACGCCCTGGACACCGCTACTGGCCAACACTACGGCCAAGACTTATGCCGCCACCGGCACGGCCGGCCCACTCGAGTTCCGGTTGCGCGCGCGCGACGCCGCCGGCAACGTTGTGCCTGCATCGGTTGCGCCCAGCACGGCCACGCGCCTCTTCGCCACGCAACTGGGCGGCAGCATCACCGACAATCGCGGCGTCGTTCTGCCCGGCGTCGTCCCGGCCATCGCCCCACAACCGGTAACGAGCGAGCCGACAGCCGGCGGCTATCTGGCCCGCTTGAGCATTCTGGGCAGCCATACGCTGACGCTGAACCGCGCCGGCTATGCCCCCCTGTGGCCGACAACACGGGCGCTCATGGTCGATAGCCGGCAAAGCATCTACCTGCCGCCGGCCAATAATGTCATTCGCAACGGCGACTTCGAAGCCGCCGCCGGGGCAATGGACCAGTGGACGGTCGGCGGGACACTGCCCGTGGCCGAAACGCCGGCGCAATTTGCCCTCGGCAGCCGGGCCGTGGTCTTGGGCGCTACCTGCGCTTCCTCATGCCTGGTTGAGCACGAGGAGGTGCTGAAGGATGCCCGCGTGATGCGCATCGTCGCCGACAGCCGCGGTGGCCTGCACATCATTTACTACTCCGACGTCGAAGCCAAGGCACTTTACCGCTATCGGTCTGCCGACGGCCGCTGGTCAGCGCCGCAATCTTTGCCCAGCGAAGACAACGTGCTAGACATGGCTATCGACGCCGAGGATACACTCCATCTCATCCAGCAAGTGTCTCCAGGCATATGCTATCGCCGCAAGCCGCGGCAGGGAGTTTGGTCGGCGTGCGAGAAGCAGGCACTCGACAACCTGGAGAACGCACAGCTATTGATCGGCCGAGAGGGCCTCGTCTGCGTGATGGCGTATCCGCTCATCTGTCGAACGCCCGGTGGCTGGTGGCGCATGCCCTTTAGCAACTATCAGGATTATGCCTACACAATCGCCGCCGCTGTCGATGCCAATGGCACGATTTACACCGCTGACGAGCTTTTCAAGCCAGACTACGAGCAAGGCAGAATATACAGAAAAGTCGTGCGGCCGATATTGGACAACGTTTGGGGGCCAGAGTTCATGCTGTCCGGTGACGAATGGAAGATAAGGATGCTCTTCGATCAGTCCGGCGCGCTGCATATCTGGGCCAAGCGTAGTAACGGCATTGAGTACGGCTATCGGCGCAGTGATGGCTGGTGGAGCGGCTACAGCCCCTTCCCTGTCAGCCAGGAGATTGTAGAGGAAATATGGCCGGCGATCGACAGCCAGGGCACCATCCATATGGTCTATGGCGGCCTTTACAACTATCAATACGTCCATTCAACACCGGGCGGCGGCTGGTCGGCCCCCTTGCCCATCGCCGACGCATACAAAGCCGAACTGGTCATCGGCAGCGATGATTCCGTCCACATCTTCACCGACAAAACACGTAGCAACGATTACGGTCAGTTTCTGTATAGTTACCTGAACGAATTCGGCCCCGCCCCCGCCGGCCAGGCCGGCACGGCCACCCTCTCGCAGCAGCTCACCATCCCCGCCACCATGAGCCACCCGACGCTGTCCTTCATGAAGCGCGTCCTGGGCAACAATGACGGCGGCGCGACGGTGGTCGTGCGCCTCCAGGAGGACGGCAACCCGCCGCAGAGCTTCCCCATCGCCGGCGACGCGCGCTGGTCGTTGGGCTGGTTCGACCTGTCGGCGTGGGCGGGCAAGACGGTGACGGTCACCTTCGCCGTTGAGCAACCGGCCGACGCCCCGCCGGCGCAGCTCTTCCTCGATGCTGTCACCCTCGGCTCGGCCAGCCCGCAACTCTGGGCGCAAG
>JAIBAS010000554.1 GCA_019695075.1 Promineifilum sp.
CTGAGCCGGGCCACGGGGGACTGGGTTAGCCGCCAGCTTTCCTTTCGACTGGATAGCCGCCCAGGCCTTCCTGAGTAAGAAGGCGCTCGTCACGCCGCCCTTCCCCCAGAACTACGCCCTGCAGCTCTACATCCTGCGGGAGATCTACCACGCCCTGCCGGACCCGGGCGGGCTGCTTGACCAGGACCTGACGCTGCTCGACCTGATGACCCACGCCTACTACGCCGCCGAGATGAACGGCAAATCGCTGGCGCAAATCGCCCAGGACGGCGGCCACGAGTTCTACATCCGCATCAAGAAGCTGGCCGACCTCATCGAGATATGGCATCACTCCTGATCGAACTCATCAGCCGCCACGACGCGACGGGCTTCAAGCAGTTCCTGGAGAACCTGGAAGACGTCAGCCAGAAAGCTCTGGCCATCGGCGAGTCGATCAAGGGGATCAGCTCGCCGCGCATCGCCGCCAGCCCGGAGATGCGGCGGCTAACCGAGCAGTATCTTGATGCCTCTCTCGCCGCGCGGGAACTGGCCGAAGAGGCGCGCAAGCTCAACGACGCCCAGCTGGGCAAGATCAGGCTCGACGACCGGCAGATCGCCGAGTCGGAGAAGCGCATCCGCGACCTGGCCGGGACCTTGCAACAGGTCGTCCGCCAGACCGAAGCCGCGCCCGGCGACGGCCTGGCGCGCTGGCTGCACGAAGTGGCCGGGATCAAGCTCAACGACATCCCCGAAGCGCTGGAGAAGATCAAGAGCACGATCAAGGACATCCCGGCCAGCAACCCGCTGGAGCAGCACTTCGCCCGGCTGCTGGAAGACGCGCAGGCGCTGCTCGTCTACCTCAACCGGATCGGCGACGGGACCGTCGATCCCGGCATCCTCCAGGGCCTCATCGCCAACCTGCGCGAGACGGAGAACGACGCCATCGAAGCCGCCGGCGGCATCGAACGGCTGCGCGACGAGATCGCCCAACTCAACAACGGCCGCGCCTCGCCGCTGCTTGAAAAGGCGCTCTATGCTATCGACGACGCCTTCTTCAAAGAACTGGACCAGCGCCTGGCCGGCATCAACGACAAGACGGCCCGCTTCGGCAACCTGCTGCGTAACAGCGGCGAAGAACTGGCCTTCGTGCGCAACAATACCAAGGCCATCCGCGCCGACAGCCAGGAACTCGGCGACGCCTACGCGACCGTCAACAAGGACATCAGGGAGCTTCGCGGCAGCGCCCAACTGCTGGCGAACGAACTCGCCTCCGCCCTGAATCCGGCGACGGCCGACGACCTGCATGCCGCCTACCAGCGCGTCATCGATCTCCTCTCGCGCCGCCGCGAGAGCCAATTCAACCTCATCGGTCCCGAAAGCGTGGCGCTCGCCAACCAGACCGTCGACACCTACCGCGACCTGGCGCTCATCATCAACCAGCTGGGGGCCAAGCAAGCGGCCGTCATACTCGGCCTGAGCGAAAAGGATGTCGCCAACCTGCGCGCCGCCGGAACGGCCCTGCAGAACGCCCGGGCGGAGGCCCAAGGACTTGGCCCGGCTGTTCAGGAAGCGGCCGACGACCTTCTGCGTCTGGAGCGCATCCGCGAGAGCAGCACGCACACCCAACGCACGCTCGTCTTGCCCGGCAACAGCCTGATCCAGCAGGAAATCCAGCGCGCCCAGAAGCTCATCAGCATCAACCGCACGCTGGAAGAGCAGACCGAGCGCATCTTCGGCAGCGCCGGCGCGCGAACCAGCCCCGCCGTCCAGCAGACGCAGGAACTGGCCGAACAGACGGCGCAGGTGGAGGCCAAAGCCCAGGCGGCGACGACGGCCATCGGCGAGATGGAAGCCAGTCTGGGTGGCGTGGCTGAGGAGGCCGGCCACGCCGCCCAACGCGCCGGGGTCATGCAGCAGGCCTTTGACGACGGTCTGGACGAGTTGGGCACCGTCCAGACGGAGATGGCGGCCGTGGGCACGGCCGCCCAGCGCGCCGCCGACCAGGCCGTCACCGCGTCGCGCAAGACGGAAGCGCAGCTGCGCCAGGAACGCGCCGCCATCGCCGAGCGCAACGACGAATGGATGAGAGGGCTGCCGCCGATGCCCGATGAGCCGGCCGGCGACGGGACGCCCCCGCGCAAGGTCGAAAGCCTGGAAGAGCAGATCCGCCGGCAACTGGAGTTGATCGGCCTTGTCCACGCCGAAGAGATGGCCCAGGACGCGGTGACGCGGGCCTACATGGACAAGACGCAGCAACTCAAGGCCGCGGCGGCGGCCTACAAGGACAGCGACCAGGAGAACTTCGACGTGCTCATGCGCGCCGAACAGGCCTGGCAGCGGGTCATCGAGGCGGCCAAGCAGTACGGCATGACCGTGCAGCAGACGGCGGCCGTCACCGAACTCGTGTCCGAGCCGTTCGCCGAAATCGTCAGCGGCATTGAGAAGGCGCGCCAGGCGGCGCGTGATTTCGGCGACACCAGCAAGATCGCCACCGGCAACCTGGAGCAGACCGTCAGTGTGGCCAAAGAACTCGAAGCTCTCGAGAAGCGGCGCAAGTCCATCGCCGGCAAGATCGACAGCGACCAGGAGAACATGCAGCGTCTGGCCGTCCAGGCGCGCATCCTGCAGGACGCCATCGACGCCGGCAAGGACAGCACCGGTGAACTCAAGAAGGCGTTTGACCACACGCTCATCTCCATCGCCAAGGCGTCGGGCAAGGCCGAAGAGTTGCGCGGGCAGATTCT
>JAIBAS010000640.1 GCA_019695075.1 Promineifilum sp.
GCTAAAGCCGCGGGGCTAGTCAACAACGGCCCCTGAACGGGCCTTAAGAACCGACGCCGCCCGCCCGCCGATAGCCGGCCTCGGCCGGCGTCGTGGACTAGCCCGGCGCCTTTAGGCCCGGGCGGACACGGTCAAGCGCAGCCTGGCCCGCCCCGGTCGGGCGCGGTCAAGCGTAACCGACCACGGCCAAGCTCCGGTCGGCCTGGCCCGCCCCGGGCTAAAGCCGCGGGGCTAGTCAACAACGGCCCCTGAACGGGCCTTAAGAACCGACGCCGCCCGCCCGCCGATAGCCGGCCTCGGCCGGCGTCGTGGACTAGCCCGGCGCCTTTAGGCCCGGGCGGACGCTCATTCCAATTCCATCATCTCCCGCCACCACACCTCATCCCGACCGTCAACCGTATAGGCTGGCGGAATTTCCCGAACCCTTCCGAAGCCCACCGGCTGATCATCCGTCCGCTCCAGCACCGCGATGAGTGTCCGGATGGCGTGATGCTCCTTCTGGCATTCCACATAGTCGATCACGTTCGGCAGCCGTTTGCCATCAAAGGTAAACGCACCGTATTCTTCTTGCCAGTAGAGCAGCGGATGCGAACCAAGCTTGTTAAACCGCGCCGAGGCGACGCCCTTCACCTGGCCGACGAACTCCGATACAGCCAAACGTGGCGGGATGCTAACGACCAGGTGAACGTGATCCTCTGTGCCGTTCAGCGCGTAGACGAAACCACCGAGGCCGATAGCCTTGGCGCGCAGGAAGTCGAACACAACCTGCTCCCGGTCGCCGGCCAGAAGCGGCTGTCGTTCTTTCGTCGCCCAGACCAGATGATAGTAAAGTTGGCAGTAGGGCATGTGTCCCCCGTGGCATAACCTGATGTCTACTTCATGACCCCTATACAATATACGGCGAACTCGCCCCCGTCTTCCCCATCCCTCCCGGATCAAGCATCACGTTGACGCACGCCGGCCGGCCGCTGGCGAACGCCCGCTCCAAGGCGGGCACGATACCGGCCGGTTCTTCCACCAGTTCGCCATAGCCGCCCAGGGCCTCGACCACCCTGTCGTAGCGCGTCGGGGCCAGCGAGGTGGCGATGGCCCGCTCCGCGCCGACCATCTGCACTTGCGGCCCGCGGATCTGCCCCCAGCCGGCGTCGTTGCCGACAATGGCGACGATGGGCAGGCCAAAGCGCGCGGCCGTGTCGAACTCGAAGCCGTTCAGCCCAAAAGAGCCGTCGCCGCTCAGGATGAGCACGCGCCGGTCGGGGTAGAGGCGCTGCGCGGCGATGGCGAACGGCGCGCCAACGCCCAGGCAGCCCAGCGGGCCGGGGTCGAGCCACTGCCCCGGCCGCGTCACGGTCAGCACCTTGGCGCAGGCGCTGACGATGTCGCCGCCGTCGCCGACGAAGATGGTGTTGTCGTTGGCCCAGCGCTCCACCTCGGCGGCAAAGCGGAAGTGGTTGACGGGCGCGTCGTCCAGCCGCTCCCAGACAGCCTGCTTCTCGTTGCGCGCCCGCTCCCACTCGGCCACCTGCGCCAGCCAGGAGTCGAAGCGAATGCCCTGCAAGCCCTCAGCCAGCGCCTCCAACACCAGCCGCGCGTCGGCCGCCACGGCCACATCGGCTTGGCGGTTGTGGTTTAGCTCGGCGGCGTCGTTCTCGATCTGGATGAGCTTGCTGGCCGGGTTCCAGTCCTCGCGGCCATACTTCAGGCGGAAGTCCAGCGGCGTGCCGATGAGCAGGACGACATCGGCCGCCCGCAACGCCTTGCCCCGCGCCGCCTTGAAGCAGTGGGGATGGGCCATCGACAGCGTGCCGCGCCCCGCGCCGTTGGTGAAGACCGGGATGGCCGCCGCGACGGTCAGGTCGCGCAGGGCGTCGCCGGCGTCGTCCCAGTAGACCTGCGTCCCGGCGATGATCAGCGGCCGTTCGGCGGCGCGCAGCAGGTCGAACATGGCCTGCACGGCGCTGACCGGCGGCGGGACGGGATCGATGGTGACGCGCGCCGGCAGCTGCTCCGGCGCGTCGATGGCATTGAACAGCACGTCGAACGGCAATTCGACGAAGACCGGCCCGGGGCGGCCGCTGAGGGCGGCGGTGTAGGCCTCGGCCAGCCGCGCGGGGATGTCCGCGGTACGCTCGATGGTGAAGCTGGCCTTGGTGAAGGTGCGGAACATCTCCACCTGGGGCATCTCTTGCAGCGCGCCCATGCCCTTGGTCTTCAGCGGCGCGGCCCCGCCCAACAGCAGCAGCGGGCTGCGGGCCTGGTAGGCGTTGGCCACGCCGGTGACGGCATCGGTGACGCCCGGCCCGGCGGTGACGAGGGCCACGCCCACGTTAGGAGCGCCGACGCTCCTCGTCAGCCGGGCGTGGGCATCGGCGGCGTGGGCGGCGGCCTGCTCGTGGCGGAAATCGATGACGGCGATGTTGTGGTTCAGGCAGCCGTCGTAGATGGGCGCGACGTGGCCGCCGCAAAGGGTGTAGATCGTGTTGACGCCCTGCGCGGCCAGCGAGCGGGCGACGAGTTCTCCACCGTGGGCGAATTGGGACATGGCAACTCTCCTTGCCGGCGTGGGCTGAGGGCTTGAATTCGGTTACGGGTAGCGTAGCGCAACGACAGGCCGGACGCAACGCCGCGCCCAATGAAAAGGGCGACGCACCGGCGGCCGGCGCGTCGCCCCCTGTGACCATGCTCAGGGACGAGGTCGCGGGCCTATTTCTGCGC
>JAIBAS010000340.1 GCA_019695075.1 Promineifilum sp.
AGACCAGGACGGCGTGCCAATCCCGCTAGACTTTTGTCCTGACATACCCGCTGGGGCGTTACCCGATGCCGATTGGCCGGGCTGCCCAATGCTGGATGACGACGATGACGGAGTTCCCAACAACAGCGACTGGTGCGCCTTGGTACCCGCCGGCAATCGTCCTGATCTTCAGTGGCCCGGTTGCCCGCTTGGCGACGATCAAGACGCCGACCTCGTGCCCGATGATGAGGATCAGTGCATCAATACTCCCGCCGGTCTGAGCCCCGATCCGGGTTGGCCAGGCTGTCCCTTTGAAGATTCCGACGGCGACGAGATTTCAGATCGGAGCGATGCCTGTGTGAACCTGGCGGCCGGCGATAACCCTCATCCGGCGTGGCCGGGTTGCCCGATCTTTGATGTTGATGTCGAAGGTGATGACGATAGCGATGGAGTGACCAACGCCGACGATTACTGTATGTCTTTCCCGGCTGGCGACACTCCTGATCCGGATTGGCCAGGTTGTCCCTTTGAGGATGTCGATGCCGATGGCGTGTCTGACCTGAGTGATTCTTGTGTAGACGAGCCGGCCGGCGATGAGCCAGACCCCGATCGCCTTGGTTGCCCGCTCCAGGATGATGACGATGACGGTGTGTCCAACGGGGAAGATCTATGCCGTACTGTGCCGGCGGGCGATGATCCCGACCCCGACAGGCCTGGATGCCCACGCGAGACGGACAGTGACGGTATAGCGGACGCGTTCGACTGGTGCCCTGCGGTTTCGGCCGGCACCATTCCCGATCCCGCTCGGCCGGGTTGCCCACTCGATTCAGATGAAGACGGCGTTGTCGATGCCGAAGATGAGTGCATTTATGAGAGTGTTGGCGATCATCCCGATTCCGACCATCCAGGCTGCCCGGCCTTGATGGATGCCGATGGCGACGGCGTTCCCAACGACGGCACCGACCAATGCGAGAGCGTGCCCGTGGGCAGCAGCCCCGATCCCGCCCGACCTGGTTGCCCACTGCCCGTCGACACGGACGATGATGGCGTCCCGAACGACGGAAGCGACTGGTGCCCCGATGTACCAGCCGGAGACAACCCAGATCCTTCACAGCCTGGTTGCCCCAGGCTGGATGCTGACGGTGACGGTCTCTTCGACGGCGACGATCTGTGCCCAAGCCAGCACATGGGTAGCACGCCCGATCCGAGTCGGCCCGGTTGCCCTGCTCCAGACACACCGACACCCGAGACGCCGACAGACACACCGACACCCGAGACGCCGACAGACACACCGACGCCTGAGACGCCGACAGACACACCGACGCCTGAGACGCCGACAGACACACCGACGCCTGAGACGCCGACAGACACACCAGAGCCTGAGACGCCGACAGACGCACCAGAGCCTGACGCATCGATGGAAGAGATTACCTGTGCGCATGGCCGATATCGCATCAACCCGATAACAGGGATGAAGCGACGGGAACTGCGCTATGAACAGGGAAGTCGAGCGGCGACGAATTTAGGTTCAGCTGTACGATCAGATGGGCAATGCGGGGCTAACTGGTTGGCGCGGTGGTATCTCCCGGCCGATACTGAGCAAGTGCTGATATCGGTAGAAGGGAGAAAGTACCCAAGGATTTGAGAGTCTCAGCCGCCGACCGGGGTAGTTTCCTTTTGCAAGGTGACGATGTAGAACGAAAGATGGAGCCTGGAGTTGGTGCAGAAGCAGATAATCGAGCCACAACGGTATGAGTAGATGGTGTCGGGCGAACATGGTTAGATGATATGGTGAAGTTCGCCGCGCAACCCTTTAGTTCACAGCCATCTATGATTGTTCGCATTTCTAGGTCATGAAGCTCTAACTTTGTCGAGTTGCAACCAACACATTTGGAATTCCTCAAGCACGGCCTTAAAGAGATGCTGTCTCCTGTCAAGCGCATCTAGATAGGCCGAGGCACCGAGTTCACGGTCTACCATGTTCTGGTGCCGCTGGAGAAGCAGCACATCAGATGTCCTTCACAACCACAGACCTACCTCTGTCGCTCGTCACACGCAACGAGCGGTTATTGACGTACATTGAGCATCAATAGAACCTTTTGAAAGCCAACTACGTTTGGGATGCTCTTCGCTAACTAACGAAACAAACAGAAATAGAACACTTGTGCTAAATCCAAAAACCGATTATCATAGACTCGCACACACATTCAGATGCAACACTATGGAGGTGCCCCCTATGTAACGGAATTCCTACCCCATCGTTAAGCAGAAGTTCGCCCACGTAGCCGTGGCCACTTAACAGTGGGGTGAATTCACGGCCGCGCGCCCGGCCGTGGCAGTTGCTGCCGAGCGGATAACCCCAAGCACGATAAGCGGCACCATAAGAGGCCAATGGGCGACCGGCGTCCGTCATGGCGCGGCGATGGACGCCGGTTGCCCCCCACACACCCCATAGCCACAGAGGCAACCGAGGCTGAAAGAGGGAAGAGCCCCCAACCGGCCGAGCCAGAAGTCTGCAGGGATTCGGCCGGAGCGCATCCAACCGCGCGGCCGAATTTCCGGTTTTTTGTGGGAAGGAGCAGCAGACTATGGCTCAGACCGTCACTCACTTGAGCCGAGACAGGCTCATCCAAGAACTCAAGCGACATCGAGACAGCGGGATTGGCTACCCCGTACCGGCTGACCATGAACTGGCCAGAGGCCGGGGCGACTGTGTGCTGGAGATTCTCGCCGTCA
>JAIBAS010000642.1 GCA_019695075.1 Promineifilum sp.
CGGCCACGAGCTGCCACACGTCGTAGCAGTGGCCGGCGCTGTCGATCGACATCACCACCGGGGCGATGCCGGCGGCGATGAGCGGGCGGTAGAAACGGTCAACAATCCCGTCGGTGTAGGCGGGTTCGGCGGTCTTGAATCCAATGGGTGGGTGCATGATGTGTGTGTTCCTTACTGAGCTTGCGCCATTGTAGTGCCCCGGCGCGGCCGTTTTAGCGGAAGCGCATCGCGCCGTAGGCCGAAGGCATGAGCGTCTTCAGATCGAGTTCCAGATCGGCCAGCAGCCCGTTGTTGGCTTCGTCGAGCGTGAATAGCCACAGGTCGTCCCACCACGGCTTGCGGTCGTTGACCTCAATGCCGTAGACGACCGGGTGGCCGCCCAAAATCGGATTCACAATGTCGGGATCGATGAAGATGCGGGCGGTAACGACTTCGGTCGTTTCGCTCGGCTGCTCCACTTCGACGGTCGCCCGGTGGGACAACGCCAGGGTGCCGGTATAGAAAGGCGCGGTGCGCCGCCCCTCCTCCCGGATGCGCTCGGCGGCGACGGCCATGCGCCCCGGCACGGTGAAGGCCCCCACGTGATCGACGATGAAGTAACCCAGGCCGTCAGCCGCTTCTTTGTACAGCCTAGCGATCTCCTTCATCTGGGCTTCGGCTTCGATAGTCAACATGGGCTTACAGTTGGGTCTGTTCGATGATGAGCTGGTAGTAGGTTGGGTCTTGCACCGGCCAGGGAACTACGGCGCGGACGGGGTACTCGGCCGCGCCGTCGAGCAGCACATAGTCGGTCTTGGGTTGCATGTCGCCGGGCCGGATGAACACTTGCAACTGGCGGCCGAAACTGCCCTGGCCGCCCAGCACCGGGCTGTTGGCGTTGTCTTCGCGCCAGTCGCGGACGACGATGGTGATGGCGCTGCCGCTCACGGTCTCGCGGGTGTCGCTCGCCGGGTCCCACAGGGTGTACTCCCGGTTGATGTAATGCCGGGCGACGCTCTGGGTGAGTTCGCGGTAATGGTTCAATGCGGCCACCATTCGGCGAAGCTGCCCGCCCAACTGACGAACTGCCCGTCGTCGGCCCCGCCGGCGCGACCGTGGCCATACTGCTTGCGGAACATCGTCGCCAGTTCCCGGTAGCGCCGCGCCTGGCTTGATTCATACGTCTGCGGCCCCAGGCCGACGCGCTCCGCCTGCGATGCCCAGGCGGCGGTCAGAATCTCGTAGGCCAGCGCCGCCGCCCGGTTGAGGTTGCCGCCCTCCAGTTCCAGGGCGTTGTCGAGTTCGGTGTCGGTGAAGTTGCGCCCGCCCGGTCGTGGCCCGCGCCCGGCTTCGATGTCGTTCAGCATGAGCCGCAACTGGCTGCGCTTCCGCACCGCGGCGTCGGCCGCCTCAAGGTCATAGGTGAGCGCCGTTCCGTCGGGCGCGCCGCTGCTTCGGCCGCTATCAGTGATGAGGATGCCGGAGGAGTGGGCCATGCTATCCCTCCACGTCCTGAGTGTCCGGGTCTACGAACGACCAGCCGGGTTTCTCCCGCCACAGGTAGTAGCGCCCGGCGTCGAGATGGAAGATGACGACGCCGCCGGCGTTGCTGATCGCCTCCGCGACCACGTGGCTGCCGGCGATGTCGTCGCTGACCGTGACCCGCACGCCGGCGATGGGCGAGTTGTCGCTCTGGCTGGTCAACGTATAGGTGAAGGCCACCGCGCCGGTGCCGTCGGTGTACCCGGGCTGGCCACTCACCGGAGCGTCGAACAGGTAGCCGAACGTTCCCGGCGTCTGGAAGGCACTCTGGGTTGCGTTCCACACCGCCTGGCTGATGTCCGTCGCCGTCAGGCCGTTGAGCCGGTGGCCCATCGTGCCGTTGAGAGCGGCAAAGGCGGCCGGATCGCTCTCCCAGACGTTGGTGGCGATCTGGCCGGCGGTTGGGAAGGCCGTCGAGTCGCGCAGCGCCTTGCCGGCCGAGTTGGACTGGTTGTAGGGCAGAAGCGACGTGGCCCACACCGCCGCGGCGATCTCCTCCGTGGCCGCCTGATCCTGGGTAATGCGGTAGCCCATCGTCCCTTCCAGCCAGCCGGTCATCGACGCCTGCCACACGGCCGTGGCAATAGCTCCCTCGTCAATATCGGGCGGCACGGCCGGCGTCTGCGCCAGACTGGCCGCCGTGAACCGCCAGGAGTCGTTCGCTGCTTCCAGCAGCCGGGCCATCAGGGAATCGGCCACGGGCGCGGCGAACGCGGCCGACATGAGCTGGTGCAACCGGGCGTTCTGGATGGCCGTCGTCGCCGCCGGCGTCAGGTCGCCGACGGTCGCGCCGTTGGTGACGATGAGATCCGTCTTGGCCTTGATCGCGGCCATCATGGCGTCGTTGGCCAGGCTGCGCACCGGCGCGGCCCAGACGGCGGCGCTCACATCGGCCGCGCTGTGGCTAGACCGGCTGCCGACGGGGGCATTGAGGTTAGTCGCCAGAAGTTTGCCCGCGCTCCCTTCGGCGTAGCCGCTGAGGTTGGCGCGCGTCCAGGGGTCGGTGGCAGCATCGACCAGCGCCTGGGCGGCATTGCCGGGCGCGGCGATCTGGCTGAGATTGGTGTTGTGAATCTCCACGGCGATGTTGGCGAGTTGGGCCAGGACGGCCGCTTCGGCCGCCGGTTGCAACTGCGCCGCCGTCGCCCCGTTGGCGACGATGAGATCCGTCTTCGCCTTGATGGCCGCGATA
>JAIBAS010000043.1 GCA_019695075.1 Promineifilum sp.
CGAAGCCACGCCGCTGCAACCGGGGCCACTGCGCGGCGGCGGCGTGCGCGCGCTGATCGTCGGCGTGGGGCTGGCCGTGGCCTTCCTCTTCGCCTCGGCCGCCGCCAGCCAGTGGGAAGAGTTGCTGCTGTGGCTCAATGCCGGCAGCTTCGGTGTGGCCGACCCGATCTTCGGCCGCGACGTCAGCTTCTACATCTTCCAGTTGCCTGTGCTGGAGTTCTTCCAGGGCTGGGTCATCACCCTGCTCTTCCTGACCGGCCTGGGCCTCATCGTCGTCTACGCCGGGGCCAACCTGCTCGACATCCAGCGCGGCACGTGGCGACCGCTGCAATCGGCCGCCGCCCGCCGCCATCTGGCCCTGCTGGCGGGCGTGCTCATGCTCGTCTGGGCCGCGGGCTACGCGCTTGACACTTACCGGCTGCTTTTCTCCGGCCGCGGCGTGGCCTACGGCGCGAGTTATGTTGACCTGCGCGCCAGCCTGTGGAGCCTGCGCCTGCAGGCCATCTTCGCCGTGCTGACCGCCGTAGCCCTGCTCTACAACGTCGTCCGGGTCAACGTCCGCCTGCCCATCCTCGCCGGGGCGCTGTGGATTCTCAGCGGCCTCATCGTCGGCGGCCTACTGCCCGGCTTGCTTCAGCGCTACGTCGTCGAGCCGAACGAGCTGACCCTGGAAACGCCCTATATCGAGCACAATATCGCCTTCACCCGCGCCGCCTTCGGCCTGGACGCCATCGAATCGACCCCCTTCGGCACGGTTGACCAACTGTCGCCGCAAGACCTACTGGACAACGAGGACGTGCTGCGCAACATCCGCCTGTGGGACTACCGGCCGCTGCAACAGACCTACCAGCAACTCCAGGGCCTGCGCCCCTACTACGCCATCGGCGAGATCGACATCGACCGCTACGAGATCGACGGCGTGCAGCGCCAGGTCATGCTGGCCGCGCGCGAGCTGGACAAGACGCGCCTGCCCGCGCCGTCGTGGGTCAACCGCAATCTGGAGTTCACCCACGGCTACGGCATCGTCATGAACCCGGTCAACGAGGTGACGACCGAGGGGCAACCCAACTTCTTCATCAAAGACCTGCCGCCGCAGAGCCGCGTGCCATCGATCGAGGTGACGCGGCCGGAAATCTACTTCGGCGAGCTGACCAACGACACCATTTATGTTGGCAGCGCCCGCCAGGAGTTCAGCTACCCCAGCGGCGACGAGAACATCTACACGAACTACGACGGCACGGGCGGCATCCTCCTCGACTCGGCCCTCAAGCGGCTGGCCTTCGCCATGCGCCAGAGCGATCCCAACGTGCTGCTCAGCAAGGACATCACCAGCACGACGCGCATCCAGTTCCGCCGCCAGATTCAGGACCGCGTGCGCGAACTGACGCCCTTCCTGCTGCTGGACAGCGACCCCTACCTTGTCGTCACCGACGACGGCCGCCTCGTGTGGATTCAGGACGCCTACACCGTCAGCGCTAACTACCCCTACTCCACGCCGACCCGTCTGACGCCGCGGCCGAGCGTGACCGAGACGCTGCCCAGTGGCGTGGCCCTGCCGACGGCGTCGCGGACGCTCAACTACATCCGCAACTCGGTCAAGGTGGCCATCGACGCCTATGACGGCAGCGTCGTCTACTACCTCACCGACCCCGACGACCCCATTATCGCCAGCTACGCCCGCGCCTTCCCCGGCGTCTTCCGGCCGCTGGCGGAGATGCCCGCCGACCTGCAAGGCCACCTGCGCTATCCCGTCGATCTCTTCTGGGCGCAGGCGCGGCAATACTTGACCTACCACATGACCGATATAAGGGCCTTCTACAACAAGGAAGACCTGTGGCAGATCCCCAGCGAGGTCGTCAACAACGCCAGCCAGGAGACCGAGCCCTATTACGTCACCCTGCCGCTGCCCGGCAGCACGGAGTCGGAGTACCTACTCATCCTGCCCTTCAGCCCGGCCAACAAGCCCAACATGATCGCCTGGATGGCGGCGCGCAACGACCCCGGCCATTACGGCGAACTCGTCGTCTATCAGATGGACCGGCAATCGCTGGTCTTCGGCCCCATCCAGGTGGAAGGACGCATCGACCAGGAGCCGACCATCTCGCAGCAATTCACCCTGTGGGACCAGCGCGGCTCCAGCGTCGTGCGCGGCAATCTGCTGGTGCTGCCCATCCACCGCAGCTTCCTCTACGTCGAGCCGGTCTACCTGCTGTCGGAGGCCAACGCCCTGCCGGAGTTGCGCCGCATCGTCACCGCCAGTAACACCGGCGTGGCCATGGGCGAGACGCTGCAACGCGCGCTCGTCAACCTGTCGCAGAGCGACTTGAGCCAGACGACCGGCGTAACGCCCACCACGCCAGACACCCCCACCGGCGACGCCACCCCCGCGCCTGCGCCCACCCCCGCGGCCGCCCCGGTGACACTGGACGAGCTAGTCGCCGCGGCCAACGCCCACCTGCAAGCGGCCGAGCAAGCTCAGCGCGACGGCGACTGGGCGCGCTATGGTCAGGAGTTGGCGGCGCTGCGGGAGAATCTGGCCGCCCTGGCGGCGCTAACCGGGCAGTAAGTAGTTCCGCCCTTGCCGCCGTGCCGGCCGGCGGCTAAACTCTCGTGCCGCTTCGGAGCCGAGGCGGCCGAAAAGATAGTATGCGACAACGAGCCTTAGCCCTGGGCGCCGCCGTGGCGGCGGCGCTTCTCCTGTGTGTGCTGG
>JAIBAS010000295.1 GCA_019695075.1 Promineifilum sp.
AGGCGCTGGCCTGTCGCCCGGAATACGACCGTGTTGACTTCCTCATTTACATGTCGGCAGCCAACTACAAGCGTGACCGCCGCGCCAACGGGCGGGAATATCTGCTAGACCGCCTGGCTCGGATTAAACCGCATTGGTGTGTCCAGCAGCCCCACGACAAGCACCAGAAGACCTTCCTGCTCGGCTCCAAGTGGAACGGGTTTGGCAAGTGGAAGCACGACCTGGCGTTTGAGCCGGTGACCACCGAACGCGGGCGGGCCTATCTGAACTTAATCAACCTGACCGCCGACGAGCGCGACCAAGCGCAGCAGCCGCCGCTGGTGGCATAGAGAGGCAGACATGGCCGACTATCTAGAGCTTAGGCTGATACGCACGGACGGCGGCACGCAACCCCGCGCCCAAATCAACCAGGACACGGTAGACGAGTATGCCGCCGATATGGGCGCCGGGGCCACCTTCCCGCCCGTCGTGGTGTTCTATGACGGCTCGGAGTACTGGCTAGCCGACGGCTTCCACCGGGTCGCCGCCGCCCGCAAGCTAGGGTCAGTGGACATCGAGGCCGACATCCGGCCAGGCACGCGCCGTGATGCCGTCCTGTACTCCGTCGGAGCCAACGCCGTACACGGGATGCGTCGGACCAACGAGGACAAACGGCGGGCCGTGATGACCCTGCTGAATGACGCGGAGTGGGCGCGGTGGAGCGACCGCGAGATTGCCCGGCGGTGCGGGGTAACGCAGCCCTTCGTGGGCAGGGTCCGGGGCGAGACATCTGATAACTGTTATCAGATAGCCCCCGCCCCCCGCCTCGCCCAACGCAACGGCACGACCTACACGGTCAACACGGCGAACATCGGCCAGCGCCAGCCCGTCCATCAGCCGCTGCCCGTGACGGCGACGGCCACGGAGGAACCCACCGAACAAGAAACCTATGACTATGACCGCCGCCAAGCCGAAGACGCCCAAGCCGCCGGGTTTAACGTGCCCCTCCCGCCGCCGCCCGCCCAGCCCATCGAGGCCCGCCAGGACAGCGAGCCGGCCGCCGCCTACATCACGCTGGCCCAGTGGCGGACCATGACCGACGCCCAACGCGCCGCCGCGCTCAAGGCGACGGGACCGGCGCAGATGAACAAGCAAAAGAATAGCAACATCGAGTGGGCGCAGTGGTCGTGGAACCCGGTCACCGGATGCCGGCATAACTGTTCGTATTGCTATGCCCGCGACATCGCCGCTCGCTTCTACCCCCAGGGCTTCGAGCCGTCCTTCCTTCCGTCGCGTCTCAGCATGCCGCGCAATACCCCTGTACCGGCCAGCGCTGCCCAGGACATCGGCTATAAGAACGTCTTCACCTGTTCTATGGCCGACCTGTTCGGGCGGTGGGTGCCGCGTGAGTGGATTGAGGCCGTGCTGCAAGTCGTGGCCGACAACCCGCAGTGGAACTTCCTCTTCCTGACCAAGTTCCCTATCCGCCTGGCCGAGTTTGACTTCCCCGCGAATGCCTGGCTAGGCACGACGGTGGACGCCCAGGCCCGCGTCGCCAACGCCGAACGCGCCTTTAGCAAGGTCCGGGGTGGGGTCAAGTGGCTGAGTTGCGAGCCGCTGCTAGAGCCGCTGCGCTTCACCAGCCTCGATATGTTTGATTGGGTGGTCATTGGTGGGGCCAGCGGGTCCACGCAGACGCCAGAGTTTAGGCCGCCCCGCGCGTGGGTAGAGAGCCTGGAAGCCCAGGCCCGCCGCGCCGGGTGCAAGGTCTACGAGAAGACCAACCTGCTAGAGCGCATCCGTGAATACCCCGGTGTCGAAACCGCCGCGCCGGTCAACGTTCCCGACGCCTTCAAGATGACCTATCTGCAACGCGACGTGTTGACGCCGCTGGCCTACATGCAGGAACATCCATAACGCCGCGCCGGTCAACGTCAAGAGAGTTTGATATGAGTGAACGCATCGTCAACCTTGTCCGCCACCATTCCAAAGCCACCAAGACGGCTAAGTTCGTCCTCCTGGTCTATGCCTTCTATGCCCACGACGACGGCAGTGGCGCTTGTCCTTCCCCGTCTCATGTGGCCGAGGAGATAGGCATCACGACCCGTGCCGTCTACCAGCATCTTAAAGAGCTAGAGGCAATGGGCGAAATTCGGCACGACGGCAAGTCGCCCGTCTACAAAACGCCCTCGTATACGGTCCTGCCGAATGTTTCTCGAACTGCGGTCCCTGCTTCACAAACTGTGAAGCCTGCTTCAATGGATTCTGTTTGTCTGTCTGTTCCTGAATCTATTCCCGGTGGAGTCGAGATAGATAACAGACAGACAGAATATAGGGAAGCTAGCTTCACAAACCGAGAAGCAGGCTTCACAAACACCGACCCGCCCGAGGTCGAGGCCCTGGTCAACGACCTGGCCGAGTATGACGTAACCGGCTCGCACGTCGTGGGCTGGGCGCGGCGGATTGTGGAGCGCCCGCAGTGGCAGGCCGAGGTCGCCAATATCCTCGACTACTGGGACGCCAACGAGAAACTAGGCGAGGGCTGGCTAGCCCAGCGCGTCAAGGAATTGGCGTTTATGTCGCGTCACACGCCGCGCCGGGCGCTCCGCGTGGTCAAAGGGGGTGGGGACCGCGCCGCGCCCGAAGACGAGTTTGAGGCCATCCGCCGCGCCTACGGCGGCTACCAGCAAGCCTACCAGGAGGCCAGCCATGCCTGAGATTATGACCATCG
>JAIBAS010000063.1 GCA_019695075.1 Promineifilum sp.
CGACGCCCTGCTCGGCGCGGGCGTTGCGGATGCGGCGGATCAGCTCGCGCACGGTCTCGAAGTCGGCCGCGCTGCTGCCCTCGCCCAGCGCGATGGGCTTGGGCCAGTCGGCAATGATGAGCGCCTCGCCCCAGCCGCCCGGCGGCGCGATGCCCAGACCGGACTCAATCGCCGCCCGGCGTAGCTGCTGCCACGTCTCCTCGGTCACGTAGGGGATGAACGGGTGCAGCAGGCGCAGAGCATAGTCGAGCGTCGTCACCAGCGTGCTCAGGGTGGCCCGTGCCGCCTCGCCGCCGGCGTTGAGCTGCACCTTGGCGATCTCCACGTACCAGTCGGCAAAATCGCCCCACAGGAAATCATACACCTGTCGGCCCGCCTCGCCGTAGAGATAGCCGTCCATGAGCCGGTCAACGGTGGCGATGGTCTCGCCGAGGCGAGTCAGAATCCAGCGATCGGCCGGGCTGTAGGCGACCGGCAGGCCGGTCGCGGCCGGCAGGCCCTGCCCCTGCGTCTCCAAAGCGCGGGTGATGAAGCGCGCCGTGTTCCAGACCTTGTTGGCGAAGTTACGGTTGCTCTCCACCCGTTCGGGGGCCAGGTTGAGGTCGTTGCCGGGCGTGCCGCCGGTGAGCAGGGTGAAGCGCAGGGCATCGGTGCCGTAATCGTGGATGACGTCGAGCGGGTCGACGACGTTGCCCTTGGTTTTGCTCATCTTCTGGCCGTGCTCGTCGCGCACCAGGCCGTGTAGGTAAATGGTGTGGAAGGGCACGTCGTTGGTGAACAGCGCCGCCGTCATGACCATGCGCGCCACCCAGAAGAAAAGGATGTCGTAGCCGGTTTCCATGACGTCGGTGGGGTAGAAGCGGGCCAGGTCGGCCGTCGGTTGGGGCCAGCCGAGCGTTGAGAAGGGCCACAGGGCGCTGCTGAACCAGGTGTCGAGCACGTCGGGGTCCTGGCTGATGGCCGCGTTGCCGCAACGCTCGCAGGCGGTTGGGTCGGTCGTGGCCACGGTCTGATGGCCGCAGGCGGCGCACGTCCACACCGGGATACGGTGGCCCCACCACAGTTGCCGGCTGATGCACCACGGACGGATGTTGACCAGCCAGTTGTCCCATGTCTTCACGAAGTGGTCGGGGACGATGGCGATCCGGCCGCTATGGACGGCGGCCAGGGCCATATCGGCCATCGGCCGCATCTCGACGAACCACTGCTTGCTGACCATCGGCTCGATGATCTCGCCGCCGCGCTGGCTGCGGGGTACGTTGAGGGTGTACGGCTCGGTCTTGATGATTAGATCAGCGGCGGTCATGTCGGCCCACAGGCGCTCGCGGCACTCGAAGCGATCCAGCCCGGCGTATGGCCCGGCGGCGGCGCTCATGGTGGCGTCCTTGTTCATCACGGAGATGACGGGTAGGCCGAAGCGCTTGCCGATCTCGAAGTCGTTGGGGTCGTGGCCGGGCGTCACCTTGAGCGCGCCCGTGCCGAAGGCCATGTCCACGTAGGGATCGGCGATAATGGGAATCTCACGGTTGAGGATGGGCACGAGAGCCGTTTGGCCAACGAGAGCGGCGTAGCGCTCGTCGTCGGGATGGACGGCCACGGCCGTGTCGCCGAGGATGGTCTCCGGCCGTGTTGTCGCCACGGGCAGAAAGCCGCCGCCGGCCACGGGGTACTTGAAGTAGTAGAGCAGGCCCTGCTCCTCGCTGTATTCCACCTCCAGGTCGGACACAGCCGTTTGCAGGCCGGGCGACCAGTTGACCAGGTACTCGTCCTGGTAAATCAGACCCAGACGGTAGAGGCGCACGAATGCCTCGCGCACGGCGGCCGACAGGCCTTCGTCCAGCGTGAAGCGCTCGCGATCCCAGTCGCACGACGCGCCCAGGCGGCGCAGCTGGTGGGTGATCTGGCCGCCATACTTGGCCTTCCACTCCCAGGTGCGGCGCAGGAACTCGTCGCGGCCGACCTCCGCCCGCGAGGTGCCCTCCTCGCGCAGCATGCGTTCCACCTGGAGTTGGGTGGCGATGCCGGCGTGGTCGGCGCCGGGAACCCACAGCGCCGCCCGCCCCTGCATGCGCGCGCGGCGAATCATCAGGTCTTCCAGGGCGACGAACATGGCGTGGCCCATGTGCAACTCGCCGGTGACGTTGGGTGGTGGGATGGAGATGACAAACGGCTCGGCGTCGGCCGGGCGTGCTTCCGGCTTGAACCAGCCGTTTTCTTCCCACCACTGGTATAGCCTCTCCTCCGTCCCGCGGAAGTCATAGGCCTTTGGCATCTCAGTCATGCGTTTATCCCCTTGCGTGCGCGAATATGACAAATGAAAACGCTCTCGTCCATATCAAGGACGAGAGCGCGCGGCTCGCGTGGTACCACCTTGCTTCCGGCGCGGATGGCGCGCCGGCACTCGAACGGCGATAACGGGCCGGCCCGCCCGCGCCTACTGTGCGTTCAGCGCGGGGACTCCTGGGCGACTTCGGCGGCGGCGCTCCGGCGTCGGCTCTCAACCATGACCAACGCTCTCTGTCGGGCAAATGGGCCGCCTACTCCTCCCAATCATGGTCTTTCGGCAGTGAATTGTCGATCGCCGCTAGTATAGTCGCCGCGGCGGCGGCGCGCAAGGGCCAGGGCCACAGCCGCCGGGGCATAGAGAGCGACCCGCGCCGCGGCCGAGAAGCGCTCCACGCGCCAGTCCATCAACGGGATGCGCCCGAAGACGTTGATGGGCAGGGCGACGAGGGCCAGCACGGGCAGCACGGCCGAACGCGCCGCCCGCAAGCGTGCCGGCTCGGCCGCCCGGCACGCTACCCAGCCCACCAGCAGGGCGACGACGAGCGGGTACGTCCAGATGCGGCCGGTGTCCCAGGCGATCAGGTGCAACGCCAGCGGCAGGAAGGGCAGCAGCCCGCCGGCGACCGTCAGGCGGCGCGAAACCCCACCGGCCCGCAGAGCGTTGCCGATGAACACCAGCCAGACCAGCAGCGACGGCGCGACGGCGACGATCAGTCCCCGGTCGAACAGCCGCCCCCAGACGCGCGGGCTTTGCGACTGGAACTGGGCCAGGAAGGACTTGGCAAAAGAGCGCGGGACAATGACTTCCTGATCGTACTGGATGAAGGGCTGCTTCTCCAGATAGGCGATGAGCGTGCTTTCCAGCCGGGCGGCGTCGATGACGTAGGATTGATAGAGGAAGAGCAGGGCGAAGGCCAGCAGGGGCGCGGCCAGCGGTGCGACCCGCCGCAGACGCGCGGCCGTCGTGGCCTCGTCGCGCCCGGCGCGCAGCCAGGCCGCCCAGAGAGCCGTCGGGAAGCCGATGAGCAGGATCGTCTCGTGGACGAGCAGCCCCACAATGAGCACCAACGCCGCTGCCCACAGCCGCCCGCGCCAGACCAGACCGATGGCCAGCACGCTGAGCAGGATGATCGGCCCGTCCAGGTAGCCGTTCAGGTGGCCGGTCATGACGACGAAGGGCGAAGTGGCAAAGACGGCCACGGCCAGCACGGCGTCGGCCGAGAAGCCGCAGCGGCGCAGGATCGACCAGCACAGGGCCACCAGCGCGGCGCACAGCAGCGCCGTCAGCAGCGAGACCACGACGGCGATGGTCGTCTCGGCCACGGCCGGCGTCGGGCTGAGAAACGGGGCCAGCAGGCTGCCCGCCAGGCCCCGTTTGATGAAGCCGAAGTTGTAGCTGATCAGCCAGTGGGCTTCGGCCCAGTCGTTTGGCCGCCGCAGCCCACGCCCGAGCGTTACGCCGAAGGCCCACAGCAGCCCCAACGCCGCCAGCCGGTTCGCGCGCTGCTCGCCCATGCTACTGCTCGAAGATGACGATCTCCTCGATCACGTCGCCCGGCGCGGTGGCCGTGTCCGGGTCGCGCAGGGTGATGCCGCTGAGAACGTCGTCCCCCTCGGTTAGCTCGCCGAAGATGGTGTGCAGCCCGTCCAGGTGGGTCGCCGGGGCGAACGTGATGAAGAACTGGCTGCCGTTAGTGTCCGGCCCGGCGTTGGCCATGGCCAGCAGGCCGCGGCGGTCGAAGGTCAGTCCGTTTTCGGTCTCGTCCTCGAAGGTGTAGCCGGGGCCGCCGCTGCCCGTGCCGCTGGGGTCGCCGCCCTGGGCCATGAAGTTCTCCAGCACGCGGTGGAAGGTCGTGCCGTCGTAGAAGCCCTGATTGGCCAGGTAGACGAAGTTGTTGACGGTGATGGGCGCTTCATCGTCGAAGAGCAGGAAGCGCATCTCGCCGCCGTTGGCCATGCGGATGACGGCCTCGTATGACTTGGCCGTGTCGATAGTCATTTCCGGCGCGGCACTGTAGTACTCGTTGCGGACGCCCGGGTCCACGGCGGCCAGCGGCCGGTCGCTGGCCATGGCCGCCGGCTCGCCGGTGTCGTCCTCCTGGTTGAGCACGAAGGCGACGATGGCGATGGCCAGCAGCACCAGGATGACGGCGGCGGCGATCTGTAGCCGGCGGTTCACTTCCTTGCGACGACGCTCCGCCTCCTGGCGGCGCGCCGAGACGGACGGGGTGCGATTGAGGTTCTTAGACATGCTGTGGGCAATGCTCCTGTACAGGTGGATTTATGGCGGCGGGGCGGCCCTGGCTTGGGCCGCCCCGCCATTGATGGCCTATTTACGACTCATCGGGATGTAGCTGATGTTCGGGGTCGGGATGGTGACCTGATCGACGACCACCGGCGGGCTTTTGTCGTCGTCCCACATGACGCTGAGTGTGGTTCCGTCGGCCCCACCCAGGTCGCGCAGGAAGTCGATGTAATCGCTGCTGGATGTCTGGTAGTAGAGCGTGGCCACGACGCGCACGGCCGCTGCCGGCAGGGTGTACTGCGTGTCGTCCCAGTACTGGCCGTCGGCATAAGTCGCGCCGACGGGCCGCAGCCCCGACTGGTCGAAGGCAGCCACGGTGTAGCCGCGCGGCGGGATGCGGTTGTCCTTGTAGGTCGTGTTGTTGAGCGCGAAGTGGAACGACGGCCCGGCCTCCAGCCCGGCGACGGCGGCCAGCGCCGGCGTCAGGCCCTGCTTGGCCTCATAGACCTTGATGGCCGCGTCCTCGGTCAGCTTGCCGGTGTTGGCGTTGTAGGCCCCGGACTCGTAGACGAGTTGCCCCGCGGCATTGTAGGCGCGCAGATTGAGCCACATGCGCCGCCCTTCGGGGTAGCCGGTGGGCAGCTTGTGGCCCGTCTCGTTGGTGACGCGCACGGTGGCGATCTTCTGCGCGCCGCTCGTTTGCAGGCTCATGGTCAGCGTAGCCGCCCGCCGCAACATGCTCTCGGCCGCCGCCTGCGTCAGGTCGAGCGCCGTGGCGTCCAGTGGGTTGTGCAGCCGCCAGCGGCTGTCTTGCAGGATGCGCGGGATCCAGGCGTTGCCACCGGCGAAGACGTGGGCGGGCAGGCAGCCGGTCGTGTTGCAATCGCGGTAGGTGGGGCCGAACACGTCGGCGGCGTAGCCGGTCTGCCGCTCCATGTGGCAATCCTGGCACGTCTCCACGATCATGCTGGGCATGGCCGCGGCGAACTGCGGCGCGAAGACGCCGCCCTTGGCGTAGCTGCTGTTGAGCCACTCGTCGTAGGTGCGCTCCAATGGGAAGAGCTGCCCCTTCTCGAACGAGGGCGCGGCGGCGTCGAAGTCGGACGGCCAGTACTGGGCCGGGGCGTTGCCCGGCGGGTCGGGGTTCCAGCTCAGCGCCGGATTGTCCACGTTATGACAACTGCCGCACAGACGCGACTCGGTCACGGCGTCCTGGCCCTGGCCCTGGAAGCGCGTTTGCAGCACCGGATGCGGGTTGACGGGGCGCGCGAACGGGCCGCGCCGCCGATCCTGCGGGTCAAGGATGATCATCGCGCTGGCGACGTGGTTGGCCGGCGGCGGGTTGGTCAGGGCGGCGCGGATGCCGGCGTCGATGGTCGTGGCCTGATCTTGCGCGCCGGGCACGGGATCGACCATGCGGTGGCAAACCTCGCAGGCCAGGCCGGCGTCGATGTCCTGAGGGGTCAGAGCGCTGCCGTCGGCCGGGTCGCTGCGGCCGGCGAACCAGCCGGTGGGCGCGTGGCAGCGCAGGCAGAACTCGCCCGCGTCGGTGGCGTCGTCGTTGGCCACGGCGAAGGCGGCCCAGAACAATGGGTCGCGCCCGGCCTGGCCCATCATGCTGCCGCGCCATGTCTTGTAGATGGGGTCGCTGTGACAGGTGTCGCAGGTTGTCGGATCGAGGATCGGCGTGAACTCAGCCGCGTTCGGGTTGGGCTGGGTGCCGGGCAAAAAGAAGTCGTTGCGCGTTGTCGGCAACGGTAGGTTATTGGCGGCGCGGCCGGCAGTGCTGTCGGCGTTGCCGCTGTCGGGCGAATTCTGGCGGGCGGCGACGCGGCCGACGCCGATCGCCAACATCAGGACGGCTAACAACAGCAGGCCACCCAGGATCGAGCGGCCACGGGACGGGCGCGGCCGTGGGGCCGCGGGTCGGTGATTGGTGCTCATGTTCCCTCGCTCTCCTTCCATTGACGCTCCAGCCAGACCAGGGCGGTCAGGGCAAGCGCGGCGGCGATTCCCCCCACCAGGTAGCCCTCGACGATGCTGGCCTGGGTGATGTACAGCGCCATCATACCCAAAACGCCGCAAAACAGGTAGAGAATCAGCACCGCCTCGCGCGACGAGAAGCCCAACCGCACCAGGCGATGGCTGGTGTGGTCGCGCCCGGCCGTGTTGGGGCTGAGTCCCCGCCGCAGCCGCGAGACGACGACCAGGGTCATGTCGAAGATGGGCAGCCCGAAGAGGAAGATGGGCACCATCCAGGTGACGAAATTGGAGTTGTCGGGAAAGCGCAACTGGATGCCCATGGCCGCCAGCAGGAAACCCAGAAACAGCGAGCCGACATCGCCCATGAAGATGCGCGCCGGTGGGAAGTTGTAGCGCAGGAAGCCGAGGCAGGCCCCCAGCAGGGCGGCCGACAGGGCCGCCACGAGAAACTGGCCGTTGGCCAGGGCCAGCAGCAGGATGAACGACGCGATGACGGCGGCAATGCCCGCGCTCAGGCCATCCATGTTGTCGAGGAAATTGATGGCATTGGTGATGCCCAGCAGCCACAGCAGGGTGATGGCGTAGTTGACCACCGGCGGCAGCGGCAGCCGGACGCGGACGCCGAACGCGGCCAGAATGAGGAAGCCGGCCAGCTGGCCGGCCAGTTTGGCCCAGGCGGGCAGCGGCCGGTAGTCGTCGATCAGCCCGGTCAGGGCCACGACCGTCGTCGCCAGCAGCACGCCGAACACCGTCGGCTCCGGCTCGCCGCGGTAGATGACCAGCACGGCCAGGATCGCGCCCAGGAAGATGCCCACGCCGCCTAGCAAGGGCATGGGCGTGCGGTGGGCTTTGCGCTGCGAGGGCGCGTCAACCAGGTTGAGCGCCAGCGCGGCGCGTCGCACCCACGGCAGGCCGGCGAGGGTGATGGCCAGGGCGATGAAGAAGGCGGCGAGGAAGGCGAGCATATTGCTGACCTGGGCGGCTGCTTATTCGTCGAGGGCGACCAGGAAGTCCTCGATCTGGGCCGCCGTGCTCTCGCCGGCTGTCTCCAGAGCGCGCTCGGCCAGGGCGCGGGCTTCGTCGGGCCGGCCCAGGCCGTCGAGGATCTGCGCCTCCAGGAAGTCCAGTTCGGCCGTCGGAATGGTCACGGGGTCGTTTAGCTCTCTGGCGCGAGCCAGGGCCGTCGCGGCGGCCTCGTACTCGCCCAGTTGCCGCCGGATCTCGGCCAGCTGAATCCAGGCGCGGAGGTTGGCCGGGCTGAGCAGCAGGCCGCTATCGAGCGCGGCGGCGGCGGTGCGGAAGTGCTCGGCGCGCTCGGCTTCGGGCAACGGATCGCCACAGGTGATGTAGGCGTCGGCGCGGGCGAGCTGCGTCTGGGCGTAGAACGGGTCGATGAGGGCCGATTCGTCGTAGAGGGCCAGGGCGCGGTCACAGTCGCCGACGACCTCCAGCACCAGGCGGGCCAATTCGTTGCGGACGATGGTATTTTGCGGGCTGAGGACGAGGGCCGTCTCGTAGTAGCGCACGGCCAGGTCGAGCCGTTCGGCCTGCTCGGCTGGGTCGTCGGTGGCGGCGTACCAGCGCGAGTTGAGCCGGGCCAAGTTGGCCGTGTGGTCGGTGTTGAGGGGCGCGATCTGCTGCGCCTCTAGCAGCAGTGTCTCGGCGCGCGACAGCAGGGCCGTTTTCTCGACCGCGTTCTCGCTTAGCGCGGCCCGCTCCAGCAGTGCCCGGCCGAGGAACAGGTAATAGAAGTCCTCCTTGGGGGCGTGGGCGACAGCGGTGTCGTAGATGGCGATGGCCGCGTCCCACGTTTGGCGGCGGAGGACCGGGTCGGCCGAGGTCGCCCGCGTGGCCTGGTCGTCGAAGGGCTTGGCGCGCTTGTAGATCATGTCCGCCTGGATGACGCGGACGTTACTATACCCGCCCAGCCAAAGCGCTCCGGCCAGCAGCACGGCCAGCGCGCCGAAGGCCAGCGGCCGGGGCGCATCGCTCCACGCCCGGCGGCTCTCGCGCAACGCCGGCCAGGCCAGAGCGACCGACAGCGCCGCCATGACGAGGAAAAGGAAGATGGTGAACGTCGTCAGCAGGCCAACCGCCTGCCCGGCCTCGAGGGCGCGCAACTCGGCCGCCGTCTGCGGTTGGGTGCTGCCCTGGTAGAACAGCAGCGAGCGGTAGCGCGCGGCGTGGAGAAAGACGTAGAGTAAACCGGCCAGCAACGACCCGGGCACGACCGCGGCCAGCGCCCCGACCGCGCCACTCTCTCGCTCCCACACCAGCCACAACAGGGCCACGCCGGTCACCAGCAGGAACGCGGCGACGGCGACCGCCCCGGCGATCAGCGCCGGCAGGGCCATGCTGGCCAACGCCACGCCCAGG
>JAIBAS010000240.1 GCA_019695075.1 Promineifilum sp.
CTGGCGACCGTCGTCGGCTACGGAGGCGGACGTCGGACCAGGAAGGCCTGACTGCCGGGTTCCCACACGGACAGTCCGAAAGGGCCCGGGATATCGAACTGCGTGGAGATCGCCCGGGAGTCCGTGGGCCTCCTGCCTCGATCCTTCCTCGAAGGAACCCTCTGTTGGTATACCTGGGTATACTGGCCACATGGCCAAGGTCATGGTCTCCCTTCCCGACGATCTTCTCGCTGAGGTCGACGCCGAGGCGCGTCGCCGCGGCACGACCCGCAGCGCGGTCATGAGGGATTTCGCCGACGCGGCGCTGCGCCGGCGCCGTGAGAACCGGGCAGCAGCGATCCGGTCGCTGCTCAGCGATCCCTCGCCCCACGGCGGTCGATCCAACTCATCCCAGCCTGGCGAAAGCGGGCGGCCGGCAGGCGCAAGGGACATTCGCCCGATCATTGGAGCCGCATATGAGCGATAACGTCATCCTGGAGATGCGGAACATCACCAAGGAATTCCCCGGCGTTAAGGCCCTGGACAACATCAGCTTCGCGGTTAAGCAGGGCGAGATCCATTGCCTGGTTGGGGAGAACGGCGCCGGCAAGTCCACTTTAATGAAGGTGCTCAGTGGCGTCTACCCTCACGGCACCTACAGCGGCGATATCTATCTTAACGGCGAACTGCAACGGTTCAACAGCATTCGCGACAGCGAGCACGCGGGCATTGCCATCATCTATCAGGAACTGGCCCTCATTCCCGAACTGAGCGTCTACGAGAATATTTTCCTCGGCAATGAGATCCGCAAAGGGGCGCGCGTCGACTGGAACGAGACGATTCGCCGGGCCGGCGAGATGCTGCAGAAGGTCAAACTGGATGTCAACCCGGCGACCAAGATCGTTGAATTGAGCGTCGGCAAACAGCAGTTGATCGAAATCGCCAAAGCGCTCAGCCGTGATATTCGTCTGCTCATCCTCGATGAACCGACCTCGGCGCTCAATGAGGACGACGTCGACAACCTGCTTGAGCTAATGCGCACCTTGAAGCAGCAGGGCGTCACGCTGATCATGATCTCCCATAAGTTGCGCGAGATCATGCGCATTGCCGACTCCGTCACCGTCATCCGCGACGGCCGCTCGATCATCACCCTGGATGCGTCGAAAGGCGAAGTGACCGAGCAGGCCATGATCAAGCACATGGTCGGCCGCGAGATCGACAACATCTACCCGCCGCGCGCCCACAAGCGTTCCGACGAAGTGGTGCTGGAAGTCGACAACTGGAACGTCTTCGACCCGGCCGTCGACCGCACGATCCTCAAGAACAACCACTTCACAATTAAGCGCGGCGAGATCGTCGGCTTCGCCGGATTGATGGGATCAGGACGCACCGAGCTGGCGCTGAGCCTCTTCGGCAACCCCCTGGGCTACAAGGTCAACGGCGATATGATGGTCAACGGCCAAAAAGCCAGCTTCCACCACCCGCAACAGGCGATGAACGCCGGCGTGGCCTACGTCTCCGAGGATCGCAAGCGCAACGGCCTTATTCTGATTCAGGACGTGCGCGAGAACACCACCCTGGCCAACCTGCGCTCCCTGGCCAGTCGCGGCGTGATCGACGGCAACCGCGAGATTCAGGTCGCCAACAACTATAAGAAATCGCTCAACATCAAGACGCCTACCATCCAGCAAAAGGTTAGCAACCTGAGCGGCGGCAACCAGCAGAAAGTCTCGCTGGCCAAGTGGCTTTTTGTTGAGCCGAACATCCTTATCCTCGACGAACCCACCCGCGGCATTGACGTGGGCGCCAAGTTCGAAATCTATACCTTGATGAACCAATTGGTGGAGCAAGGTATGAGCATCATCATGATCTCCTCCGAACTGCCGGAGGTGCTGGGCATGAGTGACCGGGTCTACGTCGTTTCCGCCGGCGAAATCACCGGCGAACTGTCCATCGCCGAAGCGACCCAGGAACGCATCATGCAACTGGCAACACTGAACTAGGGAGGCCAAAATGACTGTCGCCAATGAAATGCCCGCTAAGCAACCAAGCTCCAACTTCGTGAGCGACCTGCGCCGCGTCCTGCGCCAGAACATCCGTGACTACGGCATGTTCATCGCTCTGTTCGTCATCTGGGGCGTCTTCGCCGTCCTGACCGATGGCATCTTCTTGTCCTCCCGGAACCTCAGCAATCTGTTGAACCAGTTCGGCTATATCGCTGTCCTGGGCATCGGCATGACGCTGGTCATCGTCATCCGCCACATCGACCTGTCAGTCGGCTTTCTGGCGGGCTTCCTGGGCGCGGTGACGGCCATCGCCATGACATTCTGGGGGTTGCCGATCTGGGTGGTCATTCCCTCGGTACTGATCCTCGGCGCGCTGCTGGGGTTGCTGCCGGGCTACATGGTCGCCCAACTGGGCATCCCCGCCTTCGTGGCCACGTTGGCCGGCTACCTGATCTACCGCGGCGCGATCCTCGTCGTCACCGAAGGCTCCGGCACGATCATCATCTCCAACGACGCCTTCAACGCCATCGGCAACGGCTTCATCCCCGACATCCCCGGCGAACTGCTGCCCGGCAAACACCTGCTGACCTTGCTGCTGGGTCTGGCCGCCATTGCCTTCTTTATCTATAACGAAATGAAGGGCCGGCGTAACAAGCTCGCCTACGGGTTTGAGGTGTTGCCGCGCAACCTCTTCATCCTGAAGCTCGTTGTCGCCGCCCTGCTCGTCGGCGCGCTGACCTGGGTACTGGCCGGCTACAACGGCCTGTCGTGGACATTCGTGGTCGTGCTCATCGTTCTGGCCGTCTACCAATTCGTCACCACACAGACAGTCCTGGGGCGGCACATCTACGCCGTCGGCGGCAACCCGGAAGCGGCCGAACTGAGCGGCGTCAACGTCAAGCGCATCACCTACCTGGTCTTCAGCCAGATGGGCGCGCTGGCGGCGCTGTCGGGCATGCTCTTTGCCTCGCGGCTGCAATCGGCCACGACGACCGCCGGCACGGCCTGGGAATTGGACGCCATCGCCGCGTCGTACGTCGGCGGCGTGTCGGCCGCCGGCGGCGTCGGTCGGGTCACGGGCGCGGTCATCGGCGCGCTGGTGATGGCTTCGCTGACCAGCGGCATGAACCTGATGGGCCTGGGCATCTCTTACCAGTACATCATCCGCGGTATCGTTCTGGCGTTGGCCGTCATCTTCGACGTAGCGACGCGCAATCGCTAGGCATCGCGGGGCGTCCGTCAATCCTCCCCAACGGGGCCGCGCCGCGCCAAACGGTGCGGCCCCGTTTTATTTCCGCGGCGCGCCTCTTGGCCTGGCCCGGTAACTATGCTACACTGTCTATGTCGCCGTAGGGACCGTAAACCATAGCCGCCAACCTATCGCGCGACGTTCTCGACCGCGCTGTCCACCCCCACCGGTGATTCCCGGCCGGAACCTCCCGCGATTGCCACTTAGTCCGGCGGCCGATAGCCTACGGAGGAGGTGAACACCTGCCATAGGACACAGCTATTCCTCTCGTTTGGTACCACTGAACCCACACCCCATTACCATTTGGAGGAGAATCTGTCATGTCTAAGAAGCTACTTTGGTTGACCACCCTACTGGTCATCCTGGCCCTGAGCCTGGTGGCCTGCGGCAGCACAACCACGACGGAGACCGAAGCGCCGGCCGAAGAAGCGGCCGAGCCGACCGAGGAAGCAGCCGCCCCCGTGGAGGAAGAGGCCGCCCCGGCCGAAGGCGCCAACCAGCTGGAGTTCTTTAGCTGGTGGACGGCCGGCGGCGAGGCCGACGGCCTGAACGCGATGTACGAGGTCTTCAAGCAGCAATACCCCGACATCGAGATCGTCAACGCGACGGTGGCCGGCGGCGCCGGCTCCAATGCGAAAGCCGTCCTGGCCACGCGCATGCAGGCCGGCGACCCGCCCGACTCGTTCCAGGTTCATGCCGGCCACGAGCTGATCGATACCTGGGTCGTCGCCGACAAGATGGAACCGGTCACGTTCATCTTCGAAGAGAACGGCTGGATGGACGTCTACCCCGCGGACGTCATCGACATCCTCTCCTATAACGGCGAGATCTGGAGCGTGCCGGTCAACATCCACCGCTCCAACGTCGCCTGGTTCAACCCGCAACTCTTCGCCGACAACGGCCTGGAATACCCGAAAACGTTCGATGACTTCTTCGCCGCCGCGGAAACGCTGCAGGCCGCCGGTGTGACCCCGCTGGCTCTGGGCGACAACGGCATCTGGGCCTCGACCCAACTGCTCGAGACCGTCCTGCTGGGCACCCTGGGGCCGGACGGCTACCGGGGCCTGTGGACGGGCGAGACGGACTGGAACAGCGCTGAGGTTACCACGGCGCTGGAGACCTTTGCCCACATGCTGGACTACGTGAACGAAGACCACGCCGCGCTATCCTGGGACCAGGCGGCGCAGATGGTGGCCGATGGCGACGCCGCCATGACCGTCATGGGCGACTGGGCCAACGGCTACTTCACGTCCATCGGCCTGGCTCCGGGCGAGGGCTACGGCTATGCCCCCTCCCCCAGCACGGAAGGCACATTCATGATGCTGTCCGACACCTTCAGCCTGCCGCAGAACGCCCCGCACCGCGAGAACGCGATCAAGTGGCTGACCCTGGCCGGCTCCAAGGAAGGTCAGGATGCCTTCAACCCGCTGAAGGGTTCGATCTCGCCGCGCAGCGACAGCGATCGCTCGCTCTACGACGCCTACCTGCAGTCGGCGATGGACGATTTCGCCAGCAACGAGATCACCCCCAGCCTGGCCCACGGCGCGGCCGCGTCTGAGGGCTGGGTGACGGCTTTCAACGATGTCATGACCCTCTTCGTCACTGACCGCGATGTCGCCGCGGCCCAGGCCGGCATGGCCCAGGCGTGCGTCGATGCCGGTGTTTGTGGCCAGTAACCGCGAATAGGCCCAACGAGCGCCGCCGGAGCAATTCGGCGGCGCTCTTGACTTCGCTATCGCCAAGGTGCCTTCATGAACAGCAATGCGCGCCACGAACGCTGGATCGCCTTCGCGATGATCCTGCCCTCCATCATCCTGCTGGCGATCTTCGTCTATGGTTTCATCGGCTGGACGGGCCTGGTCTCTGTCTCCAAGTGGGACGGCATCCAGCCCGACTACACCTTCGTCGGCCTGGACAACTACCGCCAGTTGTTCTCGCGCGTGGCCGGGGGTATCGCCGCGACGCGCTTCTACACCGGTCTGTGGAACACCTTCTTCTTTACGATCTTCTTCCTGCTGCTGTGTGTCGGCTTCGGCCTGTTGCTGGCCATCCTGCTCGATCAGAAGGTGAAGGGCGAGGGTATCTTCCGCACGATTTATCTCTTTCCCATGGCCATCTCCTTTGTCGTCACCGGCGTGGTCTGGCAATGGATCTTCGCGCCGGGCACAGAGTCGCGGCCGCGGGGCATCAACGCCCTGCTCGGTCAGCTGGGGCTGGAGCATCTCAAGTGGGGCTGGTATACCGACCCCACGGCCATCGGCCCATTCCACGTCGCCCTTATCCCTGTCTTCATCGCCGCGGCGTGGCAGATGATCGGCTACACGATGGCCATGTACCTGGCCGGCCTGCGCGCCATTCCCGACGACCTGCGCGAGGCGGGGCGCGTCGATGGCGCCAGCGGCATCGGCGTCTATCGCCACATCGTCATGCCCCTGCTGCGGCCGATCACCTTCAGCGCCCTCATCGTTCTGGGGCACATTTCGCTCAAAATCTTCGACCTCATCTATACCATGACCGGCAAAGGCCCGGCTTTCGCCACCGACGTGCCCGGCATCTTCATGTTCGAGACCACCTTCCAGGGCAATCACTATGCCCAGGGCGCGGCTATCTCCGTCATCATGCTGCTGATGGTCGCCCTGGTCATCATTCCCTATTTGATCTATAGCTTCCGCCAGGAGGTAGAACTATGACCGCCCGCTTCAACCCGGCGCGCGCGGCCGTCTATGCCCTGCTGGTGCTGTTCGCGCTCATCTTCTTGATCCCGGTCTACGTCCTGCTGAGCAGCAGCCTGAAGACGTTTGCCGAGGTGCAGGACCTCTCCAAACTGTGGAGCCTGCCACAGGGATTGAACCTGGAGAGCTTCCGCGCCGCCTGGTCGGGCATCCCGGAGAAGGGCCTGCGCGGGCTGGCCCCGAACCTGCTCAACAGCTTTAAGCTGACCATCCCGGCGACGATCATCTCGGCTATGCTGGGGTCGATGAACGGCTACGTGCTATCCAAGTGGAAGTTCCGCGGCGCCAACGTCGTCTTCCCACTGATGCTGTTCGGCATGTTCATCCCCTATCAAGCGGTGCTGGTGCCCCTGACTATTACTCTGGCCCGCGTCGGCCTGGGCGGCTCGCTCTGGGGGCTGATCCTGGTGCATGTGGTCTATGGCATCCCCATCACGACGCTCATCTTCCGCAACTACTACACCGAAGTGCCGAACGAGATGGTCGAGGCCTCGCGCATCGACGGGGCGGGCTTCTTCGGCATCTATCGCTACATCCTCTTCCCCCTGTCCCTGCCCGGCTTCGTGGTCGTCATCATCTGGCAGTTCACCAACATCTGGAATGAGTTCCTCTTCGCCGTGACGACGCTGCAGAAGCCGGAGCTTCAGCCGATCACGGTGGCCCTGCGCAACCTGTCCGGCAGCCAGATCAAGGAATGGAACGTCGTCATGGCCGGGGCCATCATCGCCGCCGTGCCGACGCTCATCGTCTATATCATCATGGGTCGCTACTTCATCCGCGGCCTGTTAGCCGGTTCGGTAAAGGGCTAACGGAGAGACCAATGTCCGACAACACATCCGACACCCCCCAGGCACAGCCGACGCGCATCAGCATCGACCTGCCCAAGGAACTGAAGGCCGTCTATGCCAACGTGGCCTTCATCAACTTCACCCCGGCGGAGATGGTCATCGACTTCGCCCAGGTGCTGCCGCGCACGCCGCGCGGCACGCTGACGGCGCGCATCATCATCAGCCCTATTCACGCCAAGCTGCTCCACGCCGCCCTGGGCCAGAACCTGGCCAACTTCGAGCGGCAGTTTGGCGAGATTCGCATCCCCCACCGCACCAATCTGGCCGACGACTTCTTCCGCTTCCAGGGCGAAGACGACGGCAAATCCGGCTCCTAGCCGGCCGCAGGCAAGGCACGACCCTCATGGAACAACTCGATCAGATCGCCGAGACCATTCGCCGCCACATGGAGCAGATCGACGCGGCGCGCGACGCCGCCTACCAGCGCTCGCGCAGCCTCATCGCCCTGTGCGCCCGCTCCATCCGCGCCATCCACCGCGAGGAGTGGGACACGGCCGAGGCGCTATTGGCCGAAGCGCGCGCGGCCACCGATGACCTCGTCGCCGGCGTGCGCCCCCACCCCGACCTGTACTTTGCCGGCTACACCCAGGACGCCATCAAGGAGTTCGTCGAGGCCAACCTGGTCTATGCCCTGGTGCGCGATCGGGCGCTGCCGACGCCGGAGCAACTCGGCGCGGAGGACAACACCTGGCTCAATGGCCTGGCCGAGGCGGCCAGCGAGATGCGCCGGCGCATCCTCGACCTGCTGCGGCGCGGTCAGGGGACCGAGGCCTCGCGCCTGCTCGACGCGATGGACCACATCTACAGCACCCTGGTGACGTTCGACTTCGCCGACCAGATCACCGGCGGGCTGCGCCGGCGCACCGACGCGCTGCGGGCTGTCTTCGAGCGCACCCACGGCGACCTGAGCAACAACTTCCGCAGCGCGCAGTTGAAGGAAGCGCTCAAGGCGCTGGAGGCGAAGCTGACTGAAAGCGAAGCGGGGCGGCGGGCGGGCTAGGCCCGTGGCGAAGCCTGCGGCACGAGCAGCGCCTCGGCCGCGGCGGCAGCCATCTCCACCGTCGCGCCCTTGGCCCAACTGAAGGCTCCCTCGTAGGGCTGCCACAGCGTGGCCACGCGCCCGTTGACCATGTAGGGCGCGGACACGGCCGGGTCAGTCGGGCCGTAGACGGCCAGCGTGGGGCAGCCCGTGGCTGCGGCGACGTAGGTCGAGCCGACGTCGTTGCCGACGTAGAGCGCGGCCAGTTCGCACAGCGCCCCCAGTTCCCCCAGCCCGATCTTGCCGGCGCGGTTGGCCGCCGCCCGCTCGGTCGCGCTGAGCGAAATCATGCCCGCCACCTGCGCCGCCAGCGGGCGCTCCTCGGCCGTGCCCACCAGGGCGATGCGCGCGCCCACAGCGCGCATCAGGTAGTTGCCCAGCCGGGCGAAGCGCTCCGCCGGCCAACGCTTGTCGAGGTTTGTGCCCGCCGGGTTGCGCCCGCCGCCGGGGTGCATGACCACCAACGGCCGGTCGCCCAACCAGTCGAACTCCTCCACCAGCCAGCGGGCAGCGGCCGTCCGGTCGGTGTCGGGCGGGTGAAACTCCATCTGGGCCGCGTTGACGACTGCCGGCGGCGCGCCGACCGCTCCCCCCGCCTCCCCCCGAGCGACCGGAGCTACCGGTCACCGAACGCCTCTCGCTGGTCATCGGCCCCTCCCTCGACTCGCTCGGCCTGCGCGAGGTCCGGCGTTCCGTAGGCGGTCATGAGAATGACACGGCCTTTCGGCACCAGGCTGATGATGCGCGACAGCAGCGTCAAGTCGTTGGAATCCGGCAACCGGAAGTCGAGCAGGACGACGTCCGGCTGCACGGCACCAGAGGTGAGCGCCAGCACGGCGCCCTTCCCATCTTCGGCCTCGAAGACGGTGTATCCACGGTCCTGGAGCGTTTCAGTCAGCGACCATCGGATCAGCAGTTCATCGTCGACGACGAGCACGCGCCGGTGCTCGGATACACGCGGCATCTCGGCTTTCTTCATGCCGACATCACCGCGCCAGCCGCCTGCGTCTC
>JAIBAS010000630.1 GCA_019695075.1 Promineifilum sp.
ATCATCTCTTCCTCGTTCGGCCTTCTCTGGCGGAAGGCGACAAGAGGGATTATAGCGAGCAATCGGCCAGAGGCGGAATACTGGTCGCGCCAGACCTCTGAGGTCCCAGACCTCTGAGGTCTCAGAAGACCTCAGAGGTCTCCCCAGTGGTCTCTGGTATAATGACCAGACCTGATGATGCTCATCCAACGCGCCCTGACGCCGCTCATCCGCTTCACCGCCGCGCTCGAACGCCGCCTGGCCCTCCCCGGCGACGATGATACGCTGCGCCGCCGGCGGGTGGTGGCCTTCTACGCCGGGCTGGCGGGCGTCAACACGGCGGCGCTCTTCGCCGCGCTCTACTTCATCGGCGGCGCGCCCCTGCTCGGCTGGCTCTACGTCCTGACCGTCGTCGTCTCCGGGGCGACGCTGGGCTACCTGGTGCTCCGGCCGCGCGCCTACACCGCCTGCGTCCTCATCACCACCGTCTACGTCACCATCCATCCCTGGGTCGTCGGGCTGGCGTCGGGCGGCTTCCAATCGGGCCTGCTGCCGATGCTCTGGGCGCTGGTTGGCGTGGCCGGCAGCCTGCTGCTCATCGGCGCACGGCCGGCGCTGTTCCACGCCGCCCTCTACGTCGTCATGGCCCTGGCCTCAGTCCTGCTCGACCCGTGGGCGGCGACCAACAGGCCCGACCTGCCCCAGAACCTGCGCCTGACCCTCAGCGCCATCAGCGCCCTCGTGCCGGGCATGATGGTGCTGTTCATCAGCCTCTTCCTGTTCCAACAGGTCGAACGCGCTCGCCAACAGGCCGACCGGCTGCTGCGCAACATCCTGCCGGGGCCGATTGCCGACCAGCTCAAGCAGCGCCCGATTACCATCGCCGACAGCCACGACGAAGTAACCGTCCTCTTCGCCGACATCGTCGGCTTCACGAAGATGAGTTCCCACGCCGCGCCCGCCCATATCGTCAGCCTCCTCAATGCCATCTTTTCCGACTTCGACGAACTGGCCGACCGCCACGGGCTGGAGAAGATCAAGACCATCGGCGACGCCTACATGGTCGTCGGCGGCCTGACGCAGCCCCGGCCCGACCACACCGCCGCCGTCGTCGCCTTCGCCGTGGACATGCTCGCCGTCATCGGCCGCCATCACGGCCCCAACGGCGAGCCAATCGGCCTGCGCATCGGCATCAACACGGGCCCCATCGTCGCCGGGGTCATCGGTCGCCGCCGCCTCATCTACGACCTCTGGGGCGACACGGTCAACACCGCCAGCCGCATGGAGTCATTTGGGCTGGAGAACCGCATCCAGGTGACGCCGGCCGTCGTCGCCCGGCTGAACGGCCACTACCACTTCGAGCCGCGCGGCCCCATCGACATCAAAGGCAAAGGCATGATGACCACTTACCTCCTGCGGCCCGAATAACCGTCGTCCCGCTTTGTCCCCGCCCACCGCCGCGGCTCCGCCCAATGAAAAAGGCCCGGTCAGGTCATGACCGGGCCTTGCCCTCTATCTCTCTGCGGCCATCAGCGGTCGCCCGTCGGCGGTCGGCTGTCCGCCGTCGTTCGCGAGTCGCCTACTCCTTCCGCCTCACCGGCACGACGTTGCTGTGCCCGTTCGTGTCCAGCCCCAGGACGTTGATGATGTCCGAGCCGGCGGGGATGATGAACTTGGTCTGATTGCCGGACAGCACCGACTGGGCCACTTCCAGCTTCTTCAACTCGCGGGCGCGGTCGGTGAAGTTGTTCTCGGCCGCCTGGGCCACCAGCTCAATCGACTTGGCCTCGGCCTCGGCCCGCAGCAGGCGCGCCTGGGCCTCGCCCTGCGCCCGCAGGATGTCCGACTGGCGCACGCCCTCGGCCTCCAGGATGGCGGCGCGCTTCTCGCGCTCGGCCTTCATCTGCTTGCTCATGGCCGTGGTGATGTCGGCCGGCGGGTCGATCTTCTGCAACTCGACCTTGGTCACCTTGACGCCCCAGGGGTTGGTGGCCTCGTCCAGCACTTCGCGCAGCGACATATTGATGACATCGCGGGCGGTCAGCGTCTCGTCCAGCTGTTTGTCGCCGATGAGGTTACGCAGGTTCGTCTGCGCCAGCGTCGTGGCGGCGAAGTTGAAGTTCTGAATCTCGAACTCGGCCTTCACCGGGTCAACGACCTTGTAGTAGATGACCGCATCGACGGTCACGACGACGTTGTCGGCGGTGATGACCTGCTGCGGCAGTACATTGATAACCTGCTCGCGCATGTCTACGCGGATCAGGCTATCGATGAAGGGAATCAAGAAGACCAGGCCGGCGTCGGCCGTGTGGCTATAGCGGCCCAGGCGAATGACCAGGCCCTTCTCGAACTGCTTGATGACGCGCACGCTGAACGCCAGCGCAGCGATGGCGATGAAGAAGACCAGCATCAAAACGATAACGGCAAAGGTACCCATGTTTCTCCTGCGACTACTTGCTCAACTTGCGAACGATGAGTGTCACGCCCTCGATGCCCTCGACGACGATGGCATCGCGCTCGTAGAGGATTTCCTCGGCCGAGGCGCGCCAGTCTTCGTCGTTGACGCGCACCAGCCCGGCGGTGTCCGGCGTGACGCTGCGGACGACCGTGCCCGTGGCCCCGACCAGCTTGTCGATGTTGGTCTTCTTGGTCACGACGGCGACCTTCTGGCGAATCTTGTTGCGGCCGACGGCGATGTAAAGGATGCTCAGCGCCGACGCCAACACCAGCATCAGCGGCACGTTGGTGAACATGCCGACGAAGCCGGACACAAACAGGATCGAGCCGATAAGCACCAGGTCGAAACCGGTCTGAATGCCGACCAGCAACTCGGCCAGGACGAGCAGCAGCCCGGCGATCACGAATAACTGGGGAATTGTCACAACTGTGTCCATAGTTCCTGCCCTGGCGCATGAGATGCCGCGCAGGTGCGCCATACTGCTTGACACGACGGGCGATCGCCTCTCTCTCGGATCACCCTTAAACCATCCACATGCCTATACGCGCCCCTTGTCCACAAGTTGCGCCAGATGTGCTATCGGCCGTGAGTATAGCAGATTTCCCCCAAATATGGGGCCATTCTAGCCCTGTGGCGCGATTCTCCCGAATCGCGTTCGCCGTGGCGCGATTCTCCCGAATCGCGTTCGCCGTGGCGCGATTCTCCCGAAGAACGCGATTCGGAGAATCGCGCCACAGCACAAAAAGGCGGGTCATGCGACCCGCCTTTGGCAAAAGGGACGTTGCGGCCGGGAAGGCCACAACGCCGGCTATTGCACCGTCACGTCGGCGTAGGTCTCGGTGCGGTTGCCGTCCAGGTCTTCGACGATGAAACCGATGGTGTAGTCCCCGGCCGGGGCGTCGAGCACCGTGGTCGTCCACAGCCCCTGGCCAAAAGTCAGCGTCCCGCCGGTCTCATAGGCCTCGTTGACCAGCTGGCCGTTCTCGTCCAGGTCGTACCACAGCTCCAGCACGGTGAACTGGTCGCCGGCCTGGGGTACAACCACCCGCGGCGAACTCTTGACGTCGTTGGGCGCCGGGATGGCGTTGTCCGTCGTCTGGTAGGTGATCACTTGTTGCAACGACTCGTTGCTGAACAGCGCCCGCGCGAAGCGCTGCTCGCCGGTCGAAAACGTGTAGAGGCCATCCACGGCATAGATGGCGTCTTCCGGAGCCGCGCCGTAGGTCTGCGGCTGGAGCAGCGCCAGCACCTGATTCTGCCCATCGTCGATGGCGAAGACGATCGGCTCCCACTCGAAATCGAGCGCGAACGCGCCCTCGCCCCAGTCGGGGTAGAAGACGCCGTCGATCTCGCGCGTGTCGCCGCTGTCGATGAAATCGGTATCGATGACGTTGACCGAGTTGGCCTCGCGGTCGTAGTAACCGGCGAAGAGGTAGATGTAGCCGATGTTCTCGCCGTCGATGTCGGCGCTCATCAGGATCGACCCGCCGGGGGCGACGGTCGTCTCCGACACCGTCAGCGGCGACAGGCTGATCGCCCCCGCGCCCGGCGCGGTGATGGTCGCGCCGCGGTCGGGGACGGACAGCGAGCCGGCGTTGTCCTGGAAGGCGCGGCCGGTGTAGTGGTAGGTCAGGTAGTCATCCCACAGCGAGACGTTGGCGAAGCGCTCAGCCATGGGGATATACGACTGCGGCCCGGCGGCGGCCGAGGAGTACAGTTGCGAGTTGGGGAAGTAGATCGACAGGCCGGTCGCGCCGGGCTTCTGCCGGCCGCTCTTCTCGGCTACGACGGCGTTCTGGAACGCGCCGAACATGCTCTCGACGACGCTGCGCAACTGGGCGTCGCCTGACTCTCGCACCAGCAGCGCGGCGAAGTGGGGCAGGTCGATGTACGACGCCGGCACCTGCTGGCCGAAGATGCTGGTGAACGACTGGGCGTTGCTGCGCGCCTTGGCCACCAACCGCTGGTCCATGCCCCGCAAGTACAGCGCGAAGCGGTTCAGCCCATCCACGGCGGCCGGCATCTGGCTCAGATCAACGGCGGCCAGGGTGACGCTCTGCTCCAGTTGGGCCGCCACCTGCGCCGCCGTCGTACCCCGTTGGCCGACAAAGGCCGCCCGCGCCTGGTCGTCCTGCACGCGCTGGTCGCCGACGATGTAGGTATCGACGATCCACTGGCCCAATTCGCGGCCGGTCACGTCCGGGTTCTGCGCCAGCTGGCTCAGGAAGGCGGTGTAGGCCCAGCCAACGGCCGGCTCCACCTCCTGCGAGGCGGCGGCGTAGCGGGCGTGCGGGGCCAGCATGGTGAAGACCTCCATGTGGCCCATCAGGCAGGCGTCCATGCCGATCAGCTCAAAGGCGTCGAGGCCCGTCTGGTCGCGGATGGTCTGGAGGGCCGCGTCGATGTCTTGCAGATACATGGCGTCGCCGATGGCCTGGGCCAGGGGCGTTGTGCTGCGCCGCGCCGAACGCGGCTCCGGGTCTGTCCAGCCACCCGGCCAGCCCATGCCGTGGTCGGACATGATCAGCACGTACTTGTCGGCCGGGAAGTTCTGGATGCCCCAGGTGACGAAGTCCACCAGCGTTTGCGGGTCGGACATGTCGGCCTCGCCGATGGACTGGTAGTCCGAAGCGATGCTGTCGAGGTCGTCATCCTGCTGCAAGAGGTAGCGGCGCGTGTCGGTCCAATTGCCGTCGCCGCTGAAGCCGCCCTGATAGCGATCCATCTGAGCGACGATCTTGACCCGGTCGGTCGAGCCGACGCGCTCGGCCTCGTTGAAGTCGATGAAGATGTCCTGCTCCAGCACCTTATCATCGGCATCCTGATAGAGCAGGATAGTCCACGTCTGCCCGTCGGTGACAGTGCTGCCGGCCGCGGACGGCAGCGAGGCCGC
This sequence comes from Promineifilum sp., assembly GCA_019695075.1. Classification (GTDB taxonomy): domain Bacteria; phylum Chloroflexota; class Anaerolineae; order Promineifilales; family Promineifilaceae; genus Promineifilum. Next base: position 5,331 of record JAIBAS010000630.1, read on the forward strand.
CGCCGCGCCGGTCACTTCGCCGCTGTTGGCCGCCGCAGCCAGGCCACCGCTGCCCTGAAAGGTCGTTGACGACGTCTGCCCGCCAACAGGGGCCACGGTCGGCAAGCCACTGCTGCCGCTGGAAACTTCATCGGCCAGGCTGCCCAGGTCTTCGACCTGCGAACTCTGCGAGCTTTGACCGGTGTCTTCCTGCGGGAACTGGCCCGTGTCGAGGACACCGCCGTCGCCGCCGCCGCCGCCAAAGAGGAAATAGGCGATGGCCGCGCACAGGAACAGCAGGAGGCCGCCGCCGCCGGCCGCGCCGCGCGTGCCGCCGGGAAAGCCGCCCAGGCCACCGCCGGAGGTGCCGCCGCCCGATGGCTGGCTATAGCCCCCGCCGGACGACGCCGGACGGTCGTCGCGATGAGGAGCGTCGGCGCGTCCGCTGCTGGGCCGGTCGCTGCCCGGTCGCCGCCGCTGGCCAACGATGCGCCGGCGCGGCGGCTGGCCGTCCGACGCCATATAGACAAAAGGCAACTCGTCGCCCGCAGCCCCCGCGGGCGACAGGACGGGCACGAATGCCGGTTGGAATACTCTCTTCTTCATGGTCTGCTCCTTGCTGACAGCCTCACGTTCAACGCGCGTCAAGTAACCCGCTCGCGGGCGGCCCGCGCCTCCCACGCCACCCTTTCAGTTTAGCAACTGTCAGAGAAAAGGCTATGTATCCGGTATATAGGTTTGGCGGGGACGACGGGCGACGGGCGGCTGACGACAGACGACCCAATGCCGGGGTTCCAGGGGCCAGGTTCCAGGTTCCAGGGGCCAGGGTAAGAGCGCGCCAACTCACTGTCCACTGACCTACTGTTCACTGTCCACTGACCACTGTCCACTGCCCACTCTTGTGCCCCCGGCACGGATAGGGCATGATACGGGCATGACCGGCGACAACATCACTGCGCCACGCGAAGTTCTCGACTGGCCGGCTCTCGGCCGCGTCCTCCTGAAGGCGCTGCTGCTCTTCGCCCTGGTCAACGCCGCCTTCGCCGCCGTCCGCCCGCTGGAGGCGCTCGGCCGGCTGTCGCTCTACAACATCGTCTTTCCCGGCCGCGCCCGCCTGCCCTATGGCGAAGTGCCGTCGGCCGACTACAACCTGACCCTCAACAACCTGCCGGCCATGTTCGCCGCCCACGCCCTCGCCCGGCCGAAGGCCGCCAACGAATACCGCGTCGTCCTCATCGGCGATTCGGGCACGTGGGGCTGGTTCCTGGCCAACGCCGACACGCTGGCCGGGCAGCTCAACGCGCTGGACTTGCGCGCCGCCGACGGCCGGCGCGTCATCGTCTACAACCTCGGCTACCCGGTCATGTCGCTGACCAAAGACCTACTGCTGCTCGATAGCGCTCTGACCTACGACGCCGACCTCGTCCTCTGGCCGGTGACGCTGCAATCCTTCGCCCGCGGCCGGCAACTGGATCATCCCCTGCTGCAACAGAACGCCGGCCGCGTCCGCGCCCTGATCGACCGCTACGACCTGGCCCTTGACCCGGCCGACTCCCGCCTGGTGACGCGCGGCCCGCTGCAAGAGACACTCGTCGCCCGCCGCCGCGACCTGGCCGATCTGCTGCGGCTGCAAACGCTCGGTCTGGCCTGGGCGGCCACGGGTATCGACCAGGACATCCCCGCCGACATCCCCGCCCGCCGCCGCGACCTGGATGCCGACGAGAGTTGGCTCGACGTGGCCGCGCCCCGGCCGCTGACGGAGGACGATCTCGCCTTCGACGTGCTGCGCGCCGGCGTCGCCCGCGCTGAGACCGCCGGCGTGCCCCTGCTGCTACTCAACGAGCCGATCTATATCAGCGACGGGGCCAACAGCGACATCCGCTACAACACCTTCTACCCCCGCTGGGCCTACGACGACTACCGGGCGCAGTTGGCCGCGGCCGCCGGCGGCGCGGGCTGGCGCTATCTTGACCTGTGGGACGCCATCCCGCCGGCCGAATTCACCGACACGCCCGTCCACCTGACGCCGGCCGGCACGCGGCTGCTGGCGGAAATGCTCGCCCCCATCCTCGCCGGGCAATGAGTGGGTCTCTCAGGCGTTGGCCGCCGGAACCCAGCCTTTGACCGTCGTCCCGTCGCCCGGCGCGGAGTCAATGCTGAAGGCCCCGCCGCACATCTCCAACCGGGCCTGCATCGACCTCAGCCCATAGCTGCCGGCGGCCTCGGCGGCGCGGCGCTGCTCGGGCGTGGAGCCGTGGCCATTGTCGCGCACGCTGAAAACCACGTGGCCGTCCAGCCGCGCCAGGAGGATGTCGGCCGTCGTCGCTTCGGCATGGGCCACGGTGTTGTCCAGCGCCTGCTGGATGACACGGTAGAGGGCGTGGCGCGTCTCCGGGTTCAGTGCGTCGTCGAGATCATCCGGCGCGGCCAGCGTCACGGCCAGACCGGAGCGCTGGCCGACGTGCGCGACCAGCCCACTGAGCGAACGCAGCAGATTCGTCTCCAGCAGGTTGGGAGCCAGGTTGACGCGGATGCGCCGCAACATGGCCGCGGCCTCCTCCACGTCGGTCAGGCAGCGATCGAGGATGTCGGCCGCGGTCTGGGGGTCGCTGCTGATGCTGCCGCGGCTGACGGCCAGGAAGAACGGCAGCCGCCCCAGGAATTGCTGAATGGTGTCGTGCAACTCAGCGGCCACGCGCAGGCGTTCGCGCTCCTGCGCCTCGGCTACTTGCCCGGGCACGCGCCGTAGCTCCTCCATCTGCATCGACGCGCGCAGCAGCAGCGTCGCCTGCTGGCCCACCAGATCGGCCACAGCCAGGTCGCGCTCGTCGAAAATCGCCTCGTCCCAGCGCCGCCCCAGAGCCAGCAAGCCCAGGGGTTCCCCCTCGACGACCAGCGGGATGACCACCTCGGCCCGCCCCTCGCCGCCCAGCGGGCGCAGCCAGGCCGGCAGCTGTTCGGGCGGTTGGCCGGGCAACGCCCGTTCGGGAAAGGTCTCGCGGGCCGCCGGGCCGGCCAGGTCGCCGGTGAGGGTGCCGTGGGTACGGCCAACGGTCAGATTGCCGCCGGTGCCCGGAACGGACACATCCGATTCAGAGATTTGGTATTCGCCGGTGAACAGCGCCAGGGTGCCGGCTGCCACGTCTTGGGTGGGGTATGAGCCGCCGAACGCATGTGGGATCAGCACCACCCGCTGCATGGGCGACGGCATCTGCACATTGCCCGGGTAGGTGAACACCACCCTTAGTTGCACCGTCGAGGGGACGGCGATGGTGGGTTCCTTGGACGGGGTCCAGGTCAACAAGGGTGTCTGGGACAGCGGCGTTGCCGTCTCCAACGCGCCCGTCCAGGTCGCCCCTGTCGACTTCAGCTGCAGCTTCGTCGCCGGCGTCCACCCTGTCGTGGTGTCGCCTTCATTGTCGGGGGCGTAGCGCCATTGCACCTGCGCCGACGTAGCCCCACCGCCGGCGACGTCTTGGACGGGAAACGTCGAGGTGGAACGGTCGTCCAGCATCGGCTGGGTGACAGCTGCGGTGCCGATACCA
>JAIBAS010000329.1 GCA_019695075.1 Promineifilum sp.
GCCCGAACCGGTGCGCATCCTGCCGCGCGTTGCCCCCCTGGTCGACGTGCTGGCCGCCGCGCCGCTGCCGTCCGACGAACCGGAAGCGATCCTTGGCTTCGACAACCAGCTCCAGCCGGCCCGGTTCAAGCTGCGCCGCCACGGGCCGCACTTCGCCATCGTTGGGCCGCCGCTGTCGGGTAAGACGACGACGCTGATCAACTGGGTTCTGTCGCTGGCCGATCGCCACACCCCGGAGCAGGTCGCCTTTGTCCTGGTTGATTTCACCCGCAAGTTCACGCACTATGGCGGGCGAGCCAACCTGGGAGCGCTGCCCCACGTGCTGGCCGTTGCGCGCGAGCCGGGCGAGTTGCCGGGGCTGGTGGCGCGGCTGGCCGCCGAGTGCCGAGCGCTAGCCAGCGGCGAGAGCGATCGCCGGCTGCACGTGGTGATCGACAACTTCGACGACCTCACCGAAGAGATCGAACGGGACAGTGATGCGGTGGACGCGCTGAGCGAACTGGCCCAACTGGCCGGTCGCCATGGCGCAGATGGCCTGCACGTGATCATCGCCGGCCTACTGGACACGCCTAGTCCCCTGAAGAGCCGAGTGCTCAACAGTGGCTATGGCCTGGGGTTGCGCAACAGCGATTCGCTGACGACGCTGCGCGCCTACAGCCGCAACTTCAAGGACCTGCCCGCCGGACGCGGCCACATCGCCTCGGCCGGCCAACTGACGCTAATCCAGGTCGCCCAACCCTACACCGACGCCGCCAGTCGTGCGGCGGAGTTAGACGAGTGGGTGGGCGTGATCCAGGCGCGCTATCCGGGCGAAGCCGCCGAGTGGCTGGATGGGCCGACGAACGACGAACCCCCGCTCGATGAGCCGGCCGAGGCAGCCGCCAACGGACAGGTCAGCCAGCGGGCCTATGCCCTGCTCAAGACGGCCATCGCCGCCACCAGCCTCCAACAGGGATTAGCTCTGACCGACATCGGCATCAATCTCGACGAAATGGCCGAGGACGACGTAATCCGCTTGGCAGAGTCATATTTCAGCGAGGCCTAGCGCCGCAGCGGCGCGATCGTCTAGCGTGAGGAGGAAAACATGGCATCAGGAAAGAGACGCATCGGCTTGCAAATCCATCTGCCTGACGGGACGACCTACCGTGCGCTAGCGTTGCCGGAGGTGACGATGGCTCAGCTAGTGCGCGAAATCCTGGCCGAGTTTAGCGGCGACATTCGCTATCTGGATCGCCACCAGCCGCAGCGCTATGGGCTGTGGTCGCCGGGCGACATCCGCCCGTTGCCTGGCGATCGACCCATTCATCAACTCGGCGCGCAGACGACACTGGCGTTCCGCGAACAGCACCCGGCCACGCCGCGCGGGGCGACGCTGCTGGAGCGTCCGGTCTATCTGCGCTACCGTTCACACGTGTTCTGCGTCACTTGGCAGCCGGGGGTTATCGGCCGTCCTCAGCCCGACTCGCTGCTGAATCAACTGTTGGCGGTCAACCTGGAGCCATACAGCCTGGCCGTCTCGCGGCGGCAGGCCGAGGTGTTACGGGTTGGCGATCAAGTAGCGATTCGCCGCTTGTCCACCAACCCGACATCGCTAAACGGGAGGCTGATCGAGTTCAATGAGGAAGCGCCCGACGAGTCACCGATCATTCCTCTTTGTGACGACGACCATCTGTCATTCGACCAAAGCGGGATTGTTTTGCAGTGTGTGTTCCCAACGGCAGGGTCCGGGAAGTAGTGTTCAGGGTAAAGCGCGACATGGGGTGCGAGAGCCTTGCTACTAGATTCCGTCAGGACAATTTACTTTAGGAGGTCGAAATGTTTCAACGTAAGACGGTATTGATGGTTGTGTGGTTGTTCCAGATCGTTCTGTTTTCGGCTCTTGCCGTCCCGGCGCGAGCCAATAAAGAGAATCAGTCAACTCCAGAAATAACGATCAACTTTCAAGAAGTTGTGACAGCGCCTGACCAGGCGGAAGCAAATCCCCTGACAGATGAAGAAACAGGGCCGTCTGAGTCGCCAGCGATGGTTGGTGCAGATGACGACTCCAACGTGTATATCCCCATGCCGCTGCTCCCATGGTCGCCACCGCTAGATGAGAACTATACTGGCAACCACATGGTCATGTATGATCTGGTGGCTGGCCAGGAATTAGACCTGGGAAAGCAAGCTGAGATGGAGTTGCCCACAGATTCGGCGGATGTTGTAGATGGTGGCCCGCCCCCGTCAGTCGTTGATTTTGAGGGACCAACGCCCCTAGATTTCTCTAGCTTGTCGCTCGTTCCCGATCCTGAGAACTATCCATGGTCCGTCAATGTACGCTTGCTGATCGACTGGCCCAATGGCGGACGAAGTGGTTGTTCGGGTGTGCTCGTCGATCCGCGTTGGATCGTAACCGCCGGACATTGTATTTTCAGTCATGATGCTGGTGGATGGGCAACCGGCGTTCGCGTCGTCCCGGCGTATGACAATGGCGACGAACCATATGGAGTTGCCTTTGCCGTGCATCTCTTTAGCTGGGGAGGTTGGACAGAGAATGCTGATTTAAGGTGGGATATCGCCCATGTTCGCCTTAATCAGCCGATAGGCGCGATGACGGGCTGGCATGGGATCGGCTATAACAGCGCCGATTCCTTTTTTGAAGACAATACCTTTTTCAACCCTGGGTATCCTGGAGAAAGTCCATTCAACTTTGAGCGAATGTACTCTCGGTCTGGCTATTACGATGATACGGATACTGAAATCGTAGGGCATAACGACCGCAGCTATCACGGGCAGAGTGGTAGTGGATCGTATCATATTGACGGTGATAGCCGGCATGTTTACGCAGTTCTCTCACATGGCGGCAGTTCTTGGACAGGCCACACAAGGATCACCGGCAGTAAGTTTGAGTACATTGTTGACACGGTGCGCAGCAGCACCCCAACGACACCGGACCTAATCCCGCTAGACGTGAGAGCCTCGCCAAGCTCGCTCACGGCCGGCACCCGCCTTTCCGGGCTGACCTTCCTGGTGCACAACTATGCCTCAGCAACGTATAACGGCGTGATTAAGGTTAGCCTTTACCTTTCCAGCAACAATGACATCTCAAGGAGCGATCGCCTGCTAGGGACAGCACAGTATTCTGGAAGCTTAGGGCCCAAACGTACCACACGTATCACCGCCAATAGTCTGCCACTCATACCGATCGATGAGGGAGGTGATAAATGGCTAGGCATTATAATTGAGGTCACTGATAGCGATCCCAGCAATAACGACACGGACGGATGGGATGCCGCCCCCATCTTCATTCAGCCCTATGTGCCCGATGTACCGGCCAACGTTCAGGCCAGTAACGCCGCTTCGCCGCAGGAAGTCGTTATCGCCTGGTCTGTTGCCGCACGGGCAGTGTCCTATGAGGTTCATCGCGCCACCTCGCTGACAGGCACAAAAACCCGTATTGGCACAACCACACAACTTCACTTCGTGGATAGAAGTGGTATTCCGGGGACAATGTACTATTACTTCGTCAGAGCGGTAGCAGTTAACGGACGGGTGAGTGAGTTTAGCCAAGCGGCGACGGGGCGACGTGCCTTTTTCCAGGCATTTCCCATCATTTTGGAGTGAAAAACGTCTTTGATGGGCTTGGCCTAATTCCAGACATGCCCTATATGGATAGCGGGTGCCGACGAATCTTCCTCGCGCGCACTCCATTGTTAGCCAAGGCTTGGCAAGCGCAAACAGGTCTGGTGCAGCATGAAAGAATGCAGCTTATGTCAACGCGCTCGGTTGGACGACAACCTGTGGTGTCAGGAGAAGCGTTGCCCGGCTGAGGACGCGCCTTTGCGTCTGCGCGCCGGCGACCGCATGGGCGAGATCGAAATCGTCCAGTGGATCACTACTCTGCCGGCAGCAACGCTCTACAAGGCGCGACGGGGGGTTGAGGTCGTGCTGTTGAAGGTGGCCCACCCCGGCTGTGAAGACAAACTAAAACGCGAGGTACTGTTCCTGACCGACCACGCCCACCCCGTCTTGCCGCGATTACTCCCGGCGCTGAGTAGCGCGGCAACGACGGAGCACCCCTATGGCCGGACGGCGGCTCGTGGGCGTATCGTCACCTTCGCCGTCTTCGACTACGTGGAAAGCCAGGTCTTGCGCGAGTACCTCGACCGCGATCCGCAGCCCTGGTATCTGACAACCGGCTGGCTCATCGCCGGGCTGGCCGACGCGTTGGCTTTCCTCAACGACCGCGGCCTGCTTCATCTGTGCCTCTCGCCGGAAGTGGTGTTGGTTCGGTTCGACAAGGAGAACGTGCCCCGTCCGCTGCTGACCGATCTGGGCGTAGCCTGCGCCTATGAGGACTTGCCGCGCCATTGGCGTCCGACCTTCGTACTGCCCACCTACGTTGCGCCCGAAGTGGCCCACGGCGGCGCGGTTGGCCAGACGACCGACGTCTATGGCATTGGCCGGCTGTTCGTGGAGATGCTGACCGGACAGCCGCCGGGGCGCGGTGGGTATGGCGGGGCGGCCGAGGCCCCGCCTGTCATGCCCACCGAAAGCCTGCTGGCCGAGCGCATGGATCTTGTCGTACTACCCCAACTGGCCGGCCGCGCCGCCGCCGACGACCCGCGCCGCCGCCCGGCCAACATGCTTCACTTCTTGCAGGAGCTTCTGGCAACAGTCCCGCCTGTGCCGCGCGAGTACCGCGCCCGAGCGGTGCGCGCCGAAGCGCTATGGATGTTGGCGGTGGCAACAGTACTGATCGGTCTGCTGTTGGTGTTGGCGGTCATCTTTTAAACCAGGTCGTGCGGCAGCCCATACCATCTCGCGCCACTCAACGATCTGCACCACCCACTCACGCGCTTGCTCAAGCAGCTCCGCGGGATTGAACACGCTCAACATCGCTCAGCGGTCGCCCAACGCAATCACATTGGGCGACCGCAGCTGCGAAAAAACGCGCTCCATTACCGGCCGCAGGTCAACTGGCCCTAGCGTTCTGCCCTCATTTGCGATAGAAACCAGATTGATCAAGGAGGCCGATCATGGCAAAAAAGGGCAAGAAAAAGGACAAGGTAGACGAGGACGACGCGGCGGCCACACCAGAGGTGGCGGCGAGCGTCGCTGAACCACCGGCCGCCGAGGGGCCGGGGGCCAACGGCGAGACAGCGCCGGGCGAAGCCCCGTCGGCCGGCCTGGACAACCAGAGCCGCGCCAAGAAGGCCAAGCTGAAAGAGGCCTACTACGAAGAAGAGATGCTGAAGCTCCAGGAAGAGCTTGTCAAGTTGCAGTACTGGGTCAAGGCCAAGGGGCTGCGCGTGGTGATCATCTTCGAGGGGCGCGACGCCGCCGGCAAGGGCGGCGTCATCAAGCGCATCGTCGAGCGCACCAACCCGCGCGTCATCCGCGTCGTCGCCCTGGGCATCCCCAGCGACGTGGAGAAGACGCAATGGTACTTCCAGCGCTGGGTGGCGCAGTTGCCGGCCGCGGGCGAGATCGTCCTCTTCGACCGCAGTTGGTACACGCGGGCTATCACCGAGCAAGTCCACGGCTTCTGCACCGAGGAAGAGTACCGCGAGTTCCTGGCGTCCTGCCCCCAGTTCGAGCGCATGTTGCAGCGCTCCGGCATCATCCTGCTGAAGTACTGGTTCTCCGTCAGCGACGACGAGCAGGAGCGGCGTTTCGCCCAACGCGCGGCCGACCCGCGCCGCCGCTGGAAGCTCAGCCCCATGGACTTGCGCTCGCGCGATAAGTGGGTGGAGTACTCACAGGCCAAAGACCGCATGTTCGCCTACACCGACACGAAGCAGTCGCCCTGGTACGTGGTCAATGCCGACGACAAGCGGCGGGCGCGGCTGAACTGCATCAGCCACATCCTGAGCGTGATCCCCTACGAGGACATCCTGCCGCCGCCCATCGAGCTGCCGCCGCGCAAGGCCGCCGGGGGCTACATCCGGCCGCCCATCGACGAGCAGACCTTCGTGCCGGAGCGCTACTAGCGAATGGCGGCGCGGACGATGCGCCTTCTCTTGCCAGGACTGTTGCTGCTGGCTCTGGCCGTGGGTGGTATCTACGTCTATAGGACATATCTGAGCCGGGTGAACTTCGCCGGTTCTGTCGGCGCGGGCGGCGAGGCCGACGTGCGCGTGCCGCCGGGCTTCGCCGTCAACGTCTTCGCCGGCGGGCTGGATGGCCCGCGCTTCATCGCCTTCGGGCCGGATGGGGCGCTCTACGTGGCTGAGCGCGGCGCGGGGCGCGTCGTGGCTCTGGCCGATGGCGACGGCGACGGCCGCGCCGACAACACGCAAGTCATCGCCGATGGTCTCGACCGGCCCCACAGTCTGGTCTATCACGCCGGGGCGTGGTACGTCGGCCTGCCGGGTGGCGTCCTGCGCCTGACCACCGGCGACGGCTCCGGCGAGACGCGCGAGATGGTGATCGATGACCTGCCGAGCGACGGCGCGCACACGACGCGCACAGTCGCCTTTCTGCCCGACGGCCGCCTGGTCGTCTCCATCGGCTCCAGCTGCAACGTCTGCATCGAGGACGACCCGCGCCGGGCGGCGATCATGGTCTATGACGCCGACGGCGGCAACGGCCGCCTCTTCGCTACCGGCCTGCGCAACGCCGTTGGGCTGGCCATTGAGCCAACGACGGGCGCGCTATGGGCCACCAACAACGGCCGCGACCTGATGGGCGACAACGTGCCGCCGGAGACGGTCTACATCGTCAACGAGGGCGAACACTATGGCTGGCCGGCCTGCCATGCCGGCGATGTCATTGATCCGCAATTCGGCTCCGACGGGGCCTGCGACGGCGTGCCCGCGCCCGTCCTGAAGATGCAGGCCCACATGGCCCCACTGGCGCTGGCCTTCTACACCGGCGAGCGCTTCCCCGACGACTACCGCGGCGACCTGTTCATCGCCCTGCATGGTTCGTGGAACCGGCCGGAGCCGGTCGGCTACAAGGTCATGCGCGTGCCCATCGCGGGCGGCCAGGTGGCCGGGCCGGCCGAGGACTTCGCCACGGGCTGGCTGGATGATGGGCAGGTGCTCGGCCGGCCGGTGGGGCTGGCCATAGGGCCGGACGGGGCGCTGTACGTCAGCGACGACCGCGGCGGCTTCATCTACCGCATTGCCTACACGCCCTAGGGTTGGCGCGGCCGTTTCATGAGCGTTTTGTTGTGTCTGCGCTCCAGAATGTAACTGCCCCCGGTAGGGGCGTGATACAATCCGGCCGCGGGTGAAAGGTACCCGTCAACAGCAAGCTAGGAGCGAAGCGGCATGGTCAGTGCAGTCGTATTACTGAAGACCCAGCGCGGTCTGATCAACGAAGTGGCCACCCAGTTGGCCGAATTGGAAGGCATCTCCGAAGTCTACTCGGTTGGCGGGCGGTATGACCTGGTGGCCATCCTGCGCGTGCGCGACAACGACGCCATGGCCGCGCTGGTGACCGAGCACATGCTCAAGGTCAACGGCATCGCCGAGTCGGAGACGCTGCTGGCCTTCCGCGCCTTCTCGCGCCACGACCTGGAGAGCATGTTCTCGCTGGGGCTAGAGGAGTAGGGGCGGGCGATGGACGATCCGAGAACCTCTCCGCGCCGTTCGCCGCTGGCGTCCTTGCTGGGCGCGCTGGCCGTCCTGTTGCTGTGCGTCACCTTCTTCCTGGGCGGGATAGCCGTCGATCGCTTCCTGTTGGGCAGCGGCGGGGCCAGCGCCGACGAGCCGGGCCTGAACACGGCCCTGCTGGACGAGGCGCGCAGCGTCATCCAGGACAACTTCGTTGATCGCGAAGCGGCTACCGACGAGCAGTTGCAGACCGGCGCACTGGCGGGTATGGTCGATATCCTCGGCGACACCGGCCACAGCCGCTTCATGACCCCGCAGATGGTCGAGGAGCAGGCCAATTACATCGCCGGCGAATTCGAGGGCATCGGCGCATACGTGGAGATGCGCGATGGCTTCGTCACCATCGTCTCGCCCATCGACAACTCGCCGGCCCAGGCGGCCGGCATCCAGCCGGGCGACGTCGTCACCGCCGTCGACGGCCAGGATGTGACCGGCATGACACTGCAAGGCGTTGTCGATCTCATCCTCGGCCCGGCGGGCACAGAGGTGACGTTGACCCTCTTCCGCCCGGAGACCACCGAGGAACTGACCCTGACGCTGACGCGGGCGCGCATCGAGTTGCAGAACGTCACCTGGACGATGCTGCCGGGCACGACTGTGGCCCAGATCCGCATCGCCGGCTTCAGCGAGCGCGTCGGTGACGACCTGGCCGAGGCCATCGCCGCGGCCGAGGCGCAGGGAGCCACCGGCCTTATCCTTGACCTGCGCAACAACCCCGGCGGCCTGCTCAGCGAGGCCATCAACGTCGCCGGCCGCTTCCTGCCCAAGGATTCCGTCGTCGTCCTGCGCCAGAACGCCGACGGCGACGTGACCGAGGAGAAGTCGGACGTGGACGAGCCGACGACGCTGCCGCTGGTGGTGCTCATCAATCAGGGCAGCGCCAGCGCCAGCGAGATCGTCTCCGGCGCGCTGCAAGACCATCAGCGGGCGACGCTGGTCGGCGAAACGACCTTCGGCACGGGCACGGTGCTGAACGAGTTCGGCCTGTCCGACGGCTCGGCCATCCTGCTGGCCACGGAGCAATGGCTGACGCCCGACGGCCGCGTCATCTGGCGACAGGGGATTGTGCCCGACGAGACAGTGGAATTCACCGGCACGGCGCTGCTGGTGCCGGAGACAGCCAACGACCTGACGGCCGAGCAAGTGGCCGCCAGCGGCGACGCGCAGGTGCTGCGGGCCGTCGAGCTGCTCAGCACGCCCCAATGAGCCAGGGGCCGCGCCGCTCAGAAGGGCGGCG
>JAIBAS010000296.1 GCA_019695075.1 Promineifilum sp.
CCGGCCGAACGGGGGGGCGTACCGGTCCAGGAAGGACTCCAACTCCGGCGTCAGCCGCCGCAACTCCGTGACGTCCATCGCCGCCTCCGACCAGGGGCAGGTCCGGTCGGAGTTGTACCCCGGAAACTGCCGGCGTGAAGGGCTGTGACTCCCGGCGCTGTAGTACTAGAGCCTGTTATGAACCTGGGTCGCCCGCAGCCAAGGCCACGACCCGGCTGAGCACGAGGCCGGTGAACGCGACCCCGTGCCACCCGGCCAACACCTCGGCCGTCGTCTCATAGACGGCCACGCCCGCCGCCGCGGCCCGCGCCACCAGCCCGCGGCCGAAGTCGCTGACCAGCAGATCAGGCGCGGTCAGGACGTACTCCACCCGCGCCCGGCCGGCGTCGGCCGCGTCCAGCGCCTCGCCGACGTGGAAGATGCCCTCGGCGACGCAGCAACCGGTGGCGTCGCGCTCTTTGCGCCGCGCCAGGGCGCGCGCGGCTTTGATGTGGGCATTGGCGGGGCTGGTGATGAGCGGTGGCATAGCCGCAATGTCTACAGCTGGAAGCCCCCTCGATAGGGCACGATCTTATAGCGCAGGTCGGAGACGTACTTGGCCAGTTCCTCGTTCAGGTCGCGCCACAGGTCACTATCGAGCAGCCGGTCCATCGTCTGCCGGTCGCCGCAGACGAAGCCGATCAGCCGGTTGGGCGCGTCGCCATAGGCCGTGTGCCATGCCTCGCTCATCTGCAAGCCCATCGACTGCAACGCGGGCACGTATTGACCCATGATGAACTGGTAGTAGTCCTGCAAGGTGTCTTGCTGGACATCGTACTCCATCAGCAGCTTCAGCCCATTCTCATCCATCGCGACCTCTTACCTCCAATTCTAGCCGCTGCCGGGGGGGATGCTACCGCCGCGCAGCGATTCTAATCAAACACCCTCTCAGTGCCTGGCACTTTCCTGAGTGCCTGGCACTTTTTTGCGCGTATCCTCAAGAAGGTGCGACGCACTCAAGAAAGTGCGACGCACCGGCCGCCCGGCCGCACACGGTTTACGCGCACGCCCTTCTTGTTGTACAATGGGCTTTGCTCAGACGGGGCATCGTGCTCCGCCCTACTAAGGAGAAGATCGATGCACAGTTGCAGAAGTTCGCTCTATTGCATTCTCCCGCCGTACATGCTGCGCAACATCGTCGAAAACGGCTCGCCGGAGCAGCGCCAACAGGCCCTGCGTAATCTCGTCTCGGCCGAGGCCGTGCGCGTCCAGCGCGAAGTGGCCGCCAAGGAAGGCCCGGCCGAGGGCTTGCTGGAGGCCGTCGGCGGGTTGGAGCGCATCGTCTACAGCGCCCAGAACGCCGGCAACCTGCCCGGCCAGCAGCTGCGTGTCGAAGGCGGCCCGGCCACGGGCGACCCGGCCGCCGACGAAGCCTACGACGGCGCGGGCGCAACCTACGACCTCTATAAGGACATCTTCAACCGCAACTCCATCGACGACAACGGCGCGCGCCTCGACTCGACTGTCCACTACCGCGTCGGCTACGACAACGCCTTCTGGAACGGCCAGCAGATGGTCTATGGCGACGGCGACGAAGACCTGCCCGAGGCCGACCGCCTCTTCAACCGCTTCACCATCGCCATCGATGTCATCGGCCACGAATTGACCCACGCCGTAACCCAGTTCACGGCCAACCTCGTCTACCAGGGCCAGCCCGGCGCGCTCAACGAGTCGATGTCGGACGTCTTCGGCACGCTCGTCAAGCAGCGCACGCTCGGCCACACCGCCGCCGACGCCGACTGGATCATCGGCGAAGGACTATTCACCAGCCGCGTCAATGGTACCGGCATCCGCAATATGAAGCAGCCGGGCACGGCCTACAACGACCCCGTGCTGGGCAAGGACCCGCAGCCGGCCCACATGCGCGACTACGTCCAGACGCAGTCCGATAACGGCGGCGTTCACATCAACTCCGGCATCCCCAACCGGGCGTTCTACGTGACGGCCTTCAACATCGGCGGCTTCGCCTGGGAGAAGGCGGGGCAAATCTGGTACGTCACGCTGAAGAGCAAGCTGTCGGCGTCGGCCGACTTTGCCACGGCCGCGGCCAAGACCTATGAAGCGGCCCGCGACCTCTATGGCCAGGGCAGCCTGGAGCAGCAGGCCGTTAAGGCCGGCTGGGCCGAGGTCGGCATTGACGTGGAGCAGGCCACGCCGCCGGACAACGGCACGCGGCCCGGCTGCGCCACGACGCTATTGGGTGTGGCGCGGTCGCTGTTTGGCCCCCGGCGTTAGGGCAAGGGGGGAGCGACATCCGCGTATGCGGAAGGATGGTCCGTCATGAAGGTTTATTTCGAGCGCAGTGGCGGTTTCGTCGGTCGCACGATCTCTGTCTGCGTCGATACCAAAGAGCTTCCGCCCGACGAGGCCCTCAAACTGTTGCAACTCATCGAGGACACTGATTTCTTCACCCTGCCGGAGCCGGGCGTCCAGGAGAATGGCGTCATCCCGGATCAGATGTGCTACCGGATCACGGTCGAGGTCGCCGGCGTCCAGCAGACCATCGAGACGCCCGACCCCAACAACCCGCCGGGCATCGAACCGCTGATCGAGGAACTGACGCGCTGGGCGCGCCAGACCGAGCGCAGCGGGCAGCTCGCCGGCGGCAAGGGCTAGACCAACGCCGGTTCGGGCGCGCGCAGGGCCGGCCGCG
>JAIBAS010000327.1 GCA_019695075.1 Promineifilum sp.
TCTGGCCCCCGCGCCGGAGGTGAAGGCACGGCTGATGGCCCGTGTGGCAGCGGATGCCGACGCGGCCACGTCCATGACCGCCGACGGCCGACCGCCGACTGCCGAGGCGGCAAAGTCAGCCATGACCGCTGACCGCCGACCGCCGACCGCCGAGGCGGCAAAGTCAGCCATGACCGCTGACCGCCGACCGCCGACCGCTAAGGCAGCCCCGTCGGGCGGGCGGCGCTTTGGCCCGCGTGACTTCTTCCTCGGCCGGGCGCTGGGCTTTGCTGTCCTGCTGCTGCTGCTGGGCGCGTTTGGCCTGTGGCGGCTGTGGAGCCAGTCCAACGACCTGCAAGCCCAGGTGGCCACGCTGGAGCAGAGCAACGCCCAACTCCAGGCCGAGCTAGACCAGGCGCGCTCGGTCAATACGCTGCTGCTCGACGAACTGGCCGGCCGCGATGAGACTCTGGCCTATCTGACCCAGCCCGGCGCGGTCACCTTCGCCCTGAGCGACCCCAGCGGCGCGCGGCCGGCGGCGGCCGGCACGGTGACGACGACGGCCGACGGCGCGGTGACGCTGGCGGTCATGAACCTGCCGCCGCCGGAGGCCGACCAGACCTATCAGGCCTGGCTCATCGTCGGCGACACGCCCATTAGCGCGGGCACGTTCGCCGTGGACGTCACCGGCCGGGCGCTCCTCACCCTCTCCAACCCACCCGCCGACGCCTTCGACGCCTTCGGCGTCTCCCTGGAGCCGGCCGGCGGCAGCGAGACGCCGACGGAGATCGTCCTGCTGGGCGCAGGCGCGTAGAGACACAGGGAAGAGAAGAAGTTAACGCAAGGGCGCTAAGACGCTAAGACGCAAAAAGAAAAGGAGTGGGGCGAACAGAGACGCCCCACTCCTTTTTTCTTTTTGCGTCTTAGCACCTTGCGTTAACTTCCCCTGCTCCCCCGCTCCCCTGCTCCCCTGCTCCACCGCTCCCCCCCAACCCCAACTGCCACAATTCGCAATAACCCATAAATGCAGCCTCCTCGCCCCTGCGTATTACAGGGCAGCAACGGTTCAACACGCCCGGCCAGGACAAACGCAAGCACTGGCCGGCCGATGCGGTGGCGCATAGCGGCGCATAGCGGCGCATAGCCAGAGGAGAGTGCATACCGATCAACACGAGAGCGCAATACCCCCCACATTCCAGACCGACCAGTCCAACGTTTGTTTCAGCGACATGAAGGAGACTTTGAGATGAATACGATTCGCAAGTTCGCAGTCCTGGCGGTGGTGATCCTGGCCATGGTGGTGGGCCTGGCCGCCCTGAGCGCCGGCGCGGCCGACCACCTCGACGCCCCCACCGTCCGGACCGACGGCCGCCTGGACATCAACGACGTCTACGCCTTCACCCACGGCGACAACACCGTCCTGGCCATGACCGTCAACCCGGCCGCGGGCGTCCTCAGCCCGACGACGCTGCGCGCCACCCCCGGCGCGCGCTATGAGTTCAACATCGACAACGACGGCGACTACCGCGCCGACATCATGCTCTTCATCCGCCCGGAGAAGGTGCGCCCCAACGGCACGCAGAAGGTCAACCTGTACTGGAAGGACCTCGTCAGCGGCAAGCAGCGCCGCATCGCCGCGGGCATGAGCGACACCAATCTGGCCATCAAGACCGGCGGCTGGTTCTACGCCGGCCTGCGCGACGACCCGTTCTTCTTTGACCTGCAAGCCTTCCGCGACCAGGTCGGCGGCGCGGGCGGCAGCCGGATGTTCTGTGACGCCAACACCGTCGATTTCTTCACCGGCTTCAACGCCACGGCCATCGTCGTCGAGATTCCCTCGGCCCAACTGACCAATGACGGCAACACGATCAACGTCTGGGCGCGCACGACGGCCAAGGGCGGCGCGACCTTCGACCGCATGGGCAAGCCGGCCCTGAACACCGTCTTCATCGCCTCCAGCGACAAGAACGCCTACAACAACACCAAGCCGGCCGATGACCTGGCCACCTGGGGCGGTCGCTTCTCGGCCGTGCTGATGCTCTTCGGCGGCTACGACCAGGCCACGGCCGACACCATCACCGGCCTGCTGCTGCCCGATGTTCTAACCCTGGACACCTCCTCCAGCAACGGCTTCGTCGGCACGCTCAACGGCCGGCAGCTGGCCGAAGATGTCATCGACTTCGAGTTGGGCGTCGTCACCAACGGCGGCATCCCCAACGACTGCGTCAACGCCAACGACGCCACGTTCATGACGGCCTTCCCGTACATGGCCGGCCCGCACTAAGGGTTAAGGGTTCCTCTTCCCCATTGGCCGGCGGCGTCGCCCAGGGCGACGCCGCCGGCCCCAACTTTTGCGCGAGGGATTGCGATGACCACGACGACGACGGCGAACGACCGCAGATGGCTGTGGTTGCTGATGTTCACGGCGCTGCTGCTGGCGGCGTCATATGCCGGGCGGGCGGCACTGGGCGGCAGCGGACGCGCCTTGCTGGACGGGCTGTTGGGGCCGGCCGAGCCGCCCATCCCCGACGTGATGCCCGCCCAGGAGCAGATCGGCTTCTGGAGCGCCCGCCTGAAACCGGGCACGCAGGATTACATCACCCTGACGACGCTGGCCGGGGCCTACCTGGCCCGCGCCCGCGAGACGGGCGACGCCGCCGCCTACAGCCGCGCCGAGGAAGCGCTGCGCGAGGCGCTGGCGCTGAATCCGC
>JAIBAS010000383.1 GCA_019695075.1 Promineifilum sp.
ACTCGATCGCCACCATGCGTCGGCGCCTCATCGCCGCCCTCGTCAAAACGCTTCCGCGCTGCCCATGCTGCGCAGCTCCGATCAAGAAGCAATCACGATCAAGAACTTTGTGACGCAGTAAGACTAAGACGCCGGCGATTATCGCTGGGTGGCGCAGGTGGTGAACCACGGGATCTTCGCCGACCCGTCCAACACGGCGGCGCGCGAACTGCAGGCGGACGCGCTGGAGCAGATGGGATACCAGGCCGAAAGCGGCCCGTGGTGGAACTTCTATCTGAGCGGGGCTAAGGAGCTGCGGGAAGGCGTCAAGAAAATCGGCGCGCCGAACGCCGCAAGTCCGGACACGCTTCGCGCGATGGATATGGGCCTGCTGTTCGACTACATGGCGATGCGCCTCAACGGTCCCAAGGCCGAGGGCAAATCGATGAAGCTCAACTGGCGCTTCACCGATACCGGCGAGCAGTATGTGCTCGAGCTCGAAAACGCCGCGCTCAGCCACATCGCCGGACGGCAGGCGGCCGACGCGGATCTCACTGTGTCCCTCGCGCGGGAAACGCTCAACGCCATTCTTCTCGGGAAAACGACCTTCGAAAAGGAGATCGGCGCTGGAAGCATCGCCATGACCGGCAATGCGCGCGTGCTCGGCGATCTCCTGTCCATACTAGATACCTTCGATTTCTGGTTCAATATCGTCACGCCGGTGGACGCCCTGCCGGGCTGAGCAATACTGTCGTGTTCATTCTCGGCGCGGTCAGGCGAACAGCGGGAGCGACACGCCGAGCCCGAGCAGCGCGACGCCGGCCACGCGGGTCAGCCCGCGCAGCGGCGGCACATACATTTCGATGAGAACGAAGCCGCCGACGCCGATCATCCACCAAAGACTCATCGCGCCGGTGACGAACATCAGGATCATCAGCGGCCAGCAGCAGCCGATGCAATGCAAGCCGTGCTGTCCCCCCATCCGCACGGCGCCCCAGCCGCCCTCGCGCCAATGGGTGAGGAAGAACGTCGCCGGCGACTGGCAGTGCTTCAGGCAGGCGTCTTTCAGCGGGGTCAGCTGATAGAGCCCGACGAGGGCGATGGCTGCGCCCGCCACCCACGGATGCTCGAAAGCGCGCTGCGCGGACAGGAGACCCTGCTCGGCGAGCGCCTGCAGCAGGGTCGCGACCAGTCCGGAGCCCGCCCAAACCGTCATGTAACCGAGCAGAAACTGCCCGATCCGCATCCAGCGCTCGATGGCGCGGCCGTCTCCATCCGCGCGGGTGAAGCCCACCAGCCACGGCAGCACGAGCGGCCCCATCATCGCGATCATCATGCCGAGCCACGTGGCGAACGTCGCGCTCAGCTCGGCAAGGCTCCAGGCGGCGCCGGGCGGACGGCCGCAGAAGAACAGCATCGGGTCGAACGGCATGACATCAGGACTCAGAACGAGCCGGCCCAGGAGAAATGCGACTGGAGCGCATGGGTGTCGCTTGTCTCCACGCGGAAGGTGCCGTCGTCGTAACTGGTGGTGCCGATGCCGAGCTCCTGGCTGGGCGCGTGAATCTGATTGTAGTTGTTTTCGATCCGCACGGGCTTGTCGCGGTCGCGCCCCTTCAGCGGCTTGATCAGCGAGCGCAGCAAACTGCCGACCGTGGCGATGCGCTGCTTCGGCTCGCTGGTGAAGATGATCTTGTCCTGCCGTGTCGACCTGCGCTCGGCGACGAAGCGGGCGAGTATGGTCCACGGGCCGCCGGCCTCGCCGCTGATGATCTTTTCCATCGCGCTCACCTGCGCGGGCGAGGCGCTGGCATCGACATAGAGCATGAGCATCCAGCCGCCCTCGGCCATCCTCCGCGGCGAGTCGAACATGATCACGGCGCGAATGCCCGCGAGCGAGGTGCCGGCGAAATCTCCGTCCGCAACGTCGATGCCCCAGTAGCCGACGCAGCGCTCATGGGTGCAGTCCTGAGTGAAATGAAAATGCCCGGGACACACGATCTGGCAACTGCAGTTTTCGAACAACAGTCCTTTCGCCCACCAATCCGTCTTTTCCGGCATACCGCCTCCCATGCGAAAACGTTCATGTGTTTTTGCAGCGACGACGGCGTGCTTCGCCGCCGCGCCGTCTTCGCTGCGTGGCATTTGCTTCACGGCCGCGCCGCTATCGCAGCGCTTCCACCTGGGGCGCATCAAGCCGGCGTGGGCTAGATCGTCAAGCCGGAAAACGAAAATTCGGCTAGCCGTGTCGGCGGGTGGCCGCGGTCGCGCCTAAGAAATCAACCGCACTCGATAAATGGAGAGGGTAACCATGCGCAGCATGGTGGGGAAACCAACAAAAGGGGCATATAAGCTCGATCGCACTGTTTGAGGGCGCGGCAGGGCTCGGCTGATCACGGCGGTCGAGGTTGGCGCGGTGCGAGCCATCGGCGATCGCGACCGGGCGCCGAGCATCAGGGTGCCGGCAGGTCGAGCTTGGCGCTCAGCTTGGTGTAGTGCTCGGCCATGTCGGGGTCAGCGTAGTCGGGGTTCTGGCGGAGGAAGGCGATCAGTTTGCGGTAGCATTCGGCGGCTTGAACGTTCTCGCCGCGCGCCTCGTGAACCATGCCGAGCCGATCCCAGCCGTCATGCGTATCGGGGTAGCGCACCGGGAGATCGCGGGCGGCGGCTTCGGCCTCATCCAGCTTGCCGGCGCGGATCAGATGCGACCACCCTGTTGGATGCGTCCATCAACTCGTCGCCGAAATCGTCATCGAGGAGGTCGGAGGCGGCGAAATTGGCGGTGATAGCTTCGCGGACCTTGCGCAGCTCCTGGCGCTTGGCCGCAGCGCGCTCCTCACGCTCGGCGCGCTCGGCAACGAGTCGCTCGTTCTCGGCCGCCGCGTCATTCGTCAAGCAACACTTCTTGTACTTCTTGCCGCTGCCGCAGGGGCAGGGATCGTTGCGTCCGAGCTGGGCCATCTTGGTCGGGCGCCTTCGCTCAAGGGGTGCATCCTTGTACGCAACGCTGCTGGCGGACGCCAGATTCCACGATCTCCTGCTCGCCATCGACCGCGGCGGGCGCCGGCACATGGCGCGCTATCGCAGAAAGCCGCGTGGCCGGACCTGCCGTCTCGGGTCGGAGCACGACCAGCGCTTCAGCTTCTGCTGTGCTGTCGACGGCTGCCGGTCGCGGGCGACGCCGCCGTCGCTGCGCTTCCTCGGGCGCAAGGTCTATGTCGCGGCGATCGTCGTGCTGATCGCCATTCTCCAGCATGACGTCAGCGACGGGCGGCTTACGCGGCTGGCTCAGGTCGTGTCCGTCGACCGGCGCACGATCACGCGTTGGCGGGGATGGTGGCGCAAGGTCTTTACCGCGACCCGGTTCTGGGCCGCCGCACGTGCCGGCTTCATGCCGCCGATCGCCGAGGCGCAGCTGCCGGGCGCGTTGATCGAGCGCTTGGCCAGCGACGCGCAGGATCGGCTGATCGGCCTGCTGCGCTTCCTCTCGCCCGTCACCGGAGGGGCTGGCATGCGCGCATTCTGACGGAGGCGGCCAGCCCGCAGAGGATGCTCGTCGCCGCCGTTCCGAGGTCGTGCCTACGCTCGATCGCACCTGATGAGCGGAGCGCCGACATGGCTGAGGAGACAAGGAGACGACGGGTTCATGAGCGGTGGGCGCACTTGCGCTTCTCCGTCATCGGCCAGCTGTTGGCCGCGCCGCCCGACAAGGGCGAGCTGAAGGCCGCGATCGAAGCGCTGGCGGCCCGCATCTGGCGGCATCCGACCACGGGTGAGCCGGTCCGCTTCGGCTTCTCGACCATCGAGCGCTGGTACTACCGCGCGCTCAACGAGCGCACCGATCCGGTGACCGTGCTGCGCCGTCATGCGCGCCAACGGCCTCGACAAGCGCCGGCGTCTGAGCCCGCGCCGAACCAATGGGGTCGAGCGCGCCGAGGCGCGCATTGTCGAGCGCGAGGTGCGCCGCTACGAGGCCGAGTATGTCAACGGCCTGTGGCATTGGGACTGCCACCACGGCTCGCGCAAGGTGCTGACCGCTCGCGGCGAGTGGGCGACGCCGATCCTGTTCGGCGTGCTCGACGACCGCTCGCGCCTCGCCTGCCATCTGCAGTGGTATCTGGCCGAGACCGCCGAGGTGATCGCGCACGGCCTCGCCCAGGCGTTCCAGAAGCGCGGCCTGCCACGCGCCGCCTTGAGCGACAACGGCTCGGCCATGACCGCGGCCGAGATCAGCGAAGGCCTCGCCCGCCTCGGCATCCTGCATCACACGACACTGCCGTATAGCCCCTACCAGAACGCGAAGCAGGAGGCGTTCTGGGGCCCGGTCGAGGGCCGGCTCATCGCCATGCTGGAGCACGTGCCCGATCTGCTCGCCTTCCTCAACGAGGCGACGCAGGCCTGGGTCGAGCACGAGTACAACCGCTCGATCCACTCCGAGATCGCCACCACGCCGCTTGCCCGCTTCCTCGAAGGGCCAGCGGTGACGAGGCCCTGTCCTGACAGTGCCGCGCTCCGCCTCGCCTTCACGCGCGGCGCCATTCGTACCCAGAAGAGCGACGGCAACATCGTCATCAAGGGGCGACGGTTCGAGGTGCCGAACCGCTATCGGCATCTCGCCCGCATCGAGGTGCGCTATGCCGAGTGGGACCTGAGCGCCGTCCATCTCGTCGACGAGCGCACCGGCAAGGTGCTCGCGCGCCTCTATCCGCAGGACAAGACGCAGAACGCCAGCGGCCTGCGCCGATCGCTCGAGCCGCTCAGCCATCCTCCGGCCGAGCCAGCGCCCCAAGCGCCGGCGTCGCCCATCCCGCCCCTGTTGCAGCGCCTGCTCGACAAGCAATCGAGCCTGGGCCTGCCACCCGCTTATCTGCCCAAGGACGAGGACGACGGAGACGTCACATGAACAAGAAGATGCTCGCCCTCTACGGCCTCAAGTGGAACCCGTTCGCCCCCGACGTGCCGGTCGAGGCGTTGCACGTCAGCCGCCGATCCGAGTCCTTCTGCTGGCGCGCCGAGCGGCTCGTCGGCGAGGGCGGCTTCGCCCTCGTCACCGGAGCGCCAGGGACCGGCAAGTCCATCACCCTGCGCATCCTCGCCGATCGCCTCGACGCCAAGCGCGACGTCAAGGTCGGCATCGTCAGTCGGCCGCAATCCAGCCTCTCCGACTTCTATCGCGAGATGGGCGATCTGTTCGGTGTCGAGCTCGCCCCCCACAACCGCTGGGCCGGCGCCAAGGTCCTGCGCGACCGCTGGCAGGCGCACATCGATGCCTCGCTCTCGCGCCCCGTGCTGATCGTCGACGAGGCCGAGGAGATGAAGCCCGCCGTCCTCGCCGAGCTGCGCCTCTTGTCGTCGGCCCGCCTCGACAGCCACATCCTCTTGACCGTCGTGCTCGCCGGCGATGGCCGCCTGCTGGAACGCCTGCGCTCCGACGAGCTATCCCCGCTCAACAGCCGCATGCGCGTGCGCCTCGCGCTCGAGCGGGCGACACCCGACGAGCTCACCGAACTTCTCGTCCACGCCCTGCAGAAGGCCGGCGCCGTCAAGCTGATGACGCCCGAGCTGATCGCCACCCTCGCCGATCATGCTCAGGGCAATCCGCGCGCGCTCATGAACATCGCCGGGGAGCTGCTCGATCTGGCAACCCACCGCGAAGCCCGCCACATCGACGAGAAGCTGTTCCTGGAAATGTGCGCCACGCCGCCGCTGCCTGAGCCGAAGACGGCGAGGCCGCGGCGGTGAGCCTGTTGCCGGTCGAGCCTGCTTATCGGCTTGCCGAGCGTGGCGAGGAGCACCGCTGGCTGGTCACCGGCCTGTGGTCGGAGCAGGCCGTCGGCATCGTCGGCGGCGAGCCCAAGTGCTGCAAGTCGTTCCTGGCTCTCGATCTTGCCGTCTCGGTCGCCTCCGGCACGCCCTGCCTGCGCCGCTTCGTCGTGCCCAAGGCCGGACGTGTCTTGCTCTACGCGGCCGAGGACGCGCTGCATATCGTCCGCCACCGCCTTGACGGCATCGCCTCTGCCGCCGGCGTTGCCCTCGCCGACCTCGATATCCGGGTCATCACCGTGCCGGTCCTGCGGCTCGACCTCGCGGCCGATCGGCGCAACCTCGCGGAGACCGTCGACCGGCCGCGGCCACGCTTGCTCATCCTCGATCCCTTCGTGCGGCTGCACCGCATCGACGAGAACGCCAGCGGCGAGGTCGCTCCCTTGCTCGCCTACCTGCGCGAGTTGCAGCGGCGATACGGTGTCGCCGTGCTCGTCGTCCATCACGCCAAGAAGGGCGGGGCTGGCTTCCGCGCCGGCCAAGCCTTGCGCGGCTCCTCCGAATTCCACGCCTGGGGCGACAGCAATCTCTATCTGCGCCGCGACTGCGATGAGATGTCATTGACCGTCGAGCACCGCGCCGCTCCCTCGCCACGGCCGCTCATCGTCGAGCTGACGAAGCAGGGCCTGGCCCTCGCCCGGGAGGTGGTCGAGCGCGCCAAGCCCCTCGCCGCCGCGGCTCCCTCGCTCGATGAGCGCATCGCCGAGGCGCAGGAAGCGCTGCCGTTCGCCGACCTGCGCGCAAAATGCCGGGTCCGGGCCGCCACCCTCCACCAGCGTATTGGCCTGCTCGCCGCCGCCGGCCGCATCGTCAAGACCGCCGACGGCTACCGCCTCACCGAGCGCTGATCAGCGCTCACTTCCCAGTTCCCGTTCCCGACCCCTCTACAGCGTATGGGAATGGGAACGGGAACTCGAACGCCTCGCGTCCTGCCTCCGCAGCCTTCCTTGGTTCGGCCCCAGCGGAGCTTCCTTCATCCCGGCCGCTCCAAACCAACGCGGGCGCGCGCAGCGGCGGTCAAGACCGGCCGCCGCTCCTTGGGCCACTCGCTCCGACGCTGGCAGGCCGCGTCTTGACGGCCGCGAGCATGGCAGCACGCTCCATCGGCTCGGGGCGAAGCCGGGCCTTCTCAACACCGCCCATCAAACGACGTGACTGCCGCGCCCTCAAACAGCGCGATCGGGCTTACCGGTCAAGTCGGTCGAACAGCAAGATCGCAGTCTCTGCATCGCGCAAGTGCGGATTATAAGCACGCGCACAGCGGTAGACACGATCTTCATCGGCAAGAACCGGCAATATAACCCGCCGCTTCCTTCAGATGTGCTCTATCATCTGGTCGAACCCGTCGCCTGCACGCCGGCGTCCCGATCGCCTCCAACGGATTGACTTCTCCCACCGCGCCGACAACCGCTTGTCCGCGTCGAAAGCACTACACAGCGCGGCAGCCAATTTTTCGCGGCGCCCTTGAGAAAAATCGGCAAGCCCGATAGCTTCACGATAGACGCAGCCGCTCGTCCCACTGAATTTAGCAACAAAGCGAGCCATTCACTTTGCCCGGAGGTTTGTAAACATGGAGTCGGAGGGGCACTGGGCTTCGGGTTACGTAACCGAAATTGAGTACACCTTTGGCTACTACCGGGAGCTTTCGCCCGGTATATTACGACTTGCTTGCCTGAGCGCCGGCTTTGTTCCGCCCCCACAGCCGCTGAATTATCTTGAATTAGGTTTTGGGCAAGGACTGTCAATCAACATCCACGCTGCTGCGTCTGATGGTGAGTTCTGGGGTACCGACTTCAACCCTGCCCAGGTGGCGCATGCGCGCGCCACCGCCGAGGCGGCGGGTTCCGGCGCAAGGCTTTATGAGCAATCATTTGCCGAATTTGCTGAACGACCCGACCTGCCCGAATTCGATATCATTGGCTTGCATGGCATCTGGACTTGGATTTCGGACCAAAACGGTCGGATAATCGTCGATCTGATACGTCGCAAGCTCAAGGCGGGTGGAATTGTTTACATAAGCTACAACTGCTTTCCGGGTTGGGCGCCCTCCGTCCCCTTGCGCCATTTGATGAAATTGCACGCGGATTACGCGGCCGAATCAAGCGGAATGTTGGCGAAGCTCGATGGAGCGGTAAATTTCGCCCAACAGGTCATCGACTCCGGTGCATTCTTCTTTCGCGGCAATCCGGCTGTCGTCGAGCGGCTAAAACGAATGTCAGCAATGAACCGAAATTACCTTGCTCATGAGTTTTTTACGCATGATTGGCGCGTCATGCCGTTCTCGGATGTTGCCAGGTGGCTCGAAGACGCAAAGCTTAGCTTCGCCGCTTCCGCTCACCTCCTCGATCATGTTGAGGCGGTCAACTTGTCGGAGGCTGGCCAAAAGCTTCTCGCGGGCATAGGGCATCCAATTCTCCGACAGTCGGTGCGGGATTACCTAGTTAATCAGCAATTTCGTCGAGACATTTTCAGCAAGGGCACTCGCAGGCTTACCGGCCTAGAGCAGGCCGAATTACTCCGCCAACAAGCCTTTATACTACTTGCTCATCAAGATGATATTCCGATGAAGGTGGCAGGTTCACTTGGAGAAGCGACTTTATCCGAGGAGGTGTATCGGCCTTTAATATCGGCATTGGCGGACGCTAATTATTCTGCAAAAACAGTTAATCAACTCGTGATTCATCCAAAGCTTTCATCGATACCATTTTCACAAATCGTGCAAGGGCTTTTGGTACTGACTGGCGCAGGCTTTGCGCATCCAGCGGAAGAGCCCTCCAAGCGCGCAAGGACCAGATGCTCAACGCTGAATCGGTATTTGTGCGAGAAGGCGAGGAGCAGTTCTAATGTGCTCTTTCTTGCATCTCCCGTTTGTGCAACAGGCGTGCTTGTAACACAATTTCAGCAACTTGCCTTGCTCGCGGCTCAAGAAGGCCGGCGGACGCCAGATGATCAGGCGAAATTTGTGTGGGGCTTGCTAGCCGCACAAGGACAAAGACTGACTAAAGAC
>JAIBAS010000487.1 GCA_019695075.1 Promineifilum sp.
CCGTTGGCGATGCCGCTCAGACGAAAGGCATCTTCGCCGGCCGGGTAGTAGCTCAGCGTTGTGTCGGGGACGGTCGGCGTCTGCGCCGTTTCCTTGCGCCCCAGGAAAGCCAACTGCCCCCGCTCGTTGTAGCCCACGGCGTCGATGAGCATGGTCCCGCCCGCCGTCAGTGTGTCGGCGCCTTCCTGGTCGTAGCTGGTGGTCACGCTCTCCCTTTAACCTTGCCGGTTGGTGGGCCTGAATCTGGAGGCGCTTTAGCGTGCTCTCGGCAGTCAGGTCAACGGAGAAGGTTCGTCGTACACTTATTGTCTCTGAAGTTCATAACAGGCTCTAGTTATCTTCATCTCGGACACAAATCAACCGACGCAGTTGGAGTGGTATCCATTCCCGGCCAGGGCTGAAACTGATCGAGCAGGAAGACTGAGTCAATATCGGGTCGCAAGTCAAATGCCACTGATTCCAAAACCGCAATATTCAGCGTATCCAGCAATTGTGTCTCATAACTTGCAGCCGTTGAGAATTGAAGCCCCTCAATGGGAGTTTCGGCGCTTACATATTCAACGCTTGGCCTTCGTGTCTCGTAGGAGACAATTACTTGGGTATGAATACTCGGATACAGAAAAACACCAAACATCCTATTGCCCATTCCGCATCCAGAGACATAAAGATAGCGCTCTGGCTCTCCTAGGACGTCGATAATCGTACCAAATCGCAGGTCATAAAGATCGTAAAAGGCACTTTCTAATATCTGCTCCCCGCCTTGCGAGTCTTCTGAAAATACAAGGGCGCCACCTCCTATTGCATCATTCCCAAATGCTTTTGGGTTCTGATTGGCAAATGAGAAGCTTATCCGTTTTGGCCCATTATCTGATATTAAGCCGATATTCGGGTCATCGGCCAGATACTCTTTAAGTCTACTGCGTCCTTCCATGCCTGGACACACAGCACCAATGCAAGGCGCCTGCACTAAGATAGATTCATAATGGAGGATACGAGCGTGAGACTGCTTTGATACAATTGTTGTGGCTATAGTTCCAGCTACCATCACAAAAATAGTAGCGGCAGCTACTAGAGTTGCTGATCTGCGTATAGGCTGGCTGTTCATGTTAAATAGTCACATTATTAGGGTTCTGGCCGTCGTCAGTTGGTCCGGGTCGTCGTAGATGGCCCCACAGTCGTTTCATGATGCCGCCCCTCGCGACTCTCATCACTGACAACAACAGTCCCGACTACCAACAGTGTACGCCTTTTGGGCCGGCGACACAATACGCTTTGCGTGAGGTGTCTTCATGACCCGGCACCATTAACCGTTAACGCTGCCGTTGCCGCCGTTTCCCGGCTATAATCCCCTTCTGTGAATCTCGCCCTCATCCACGACTGGCTCAACCAACTCGGCGGCGCGGAGGATGTGCTGGCGGCGCTGGTGTCGCTCTACCCCGACGCGCCGCTGTATACCTCGCTCTACGACCGCGTGCGCATGCCCGCCCACTGGCGCGAGTGGGACATCCGCACGGCCTTCATCGACCGGCTGCCCTTCGCCCACCGCAAGCAGCAACTCTACTTCCCGCTCTACCCGTTCGCCTTCGAGCAGTTCGACCTGCGCGGCTACGACGTCGTGCTGAGCAACAAGAGCGGCTTCTGCCACGGCGTCATCACCGGCCCGGAGACGATGCACGTCTGCTACTGCCTGACGCCGACGCGCTACGTCTGGCGCTACCACCAGTACGCCGAGCAGGAAGACCTCGGCCGCCTGACGCGCGCCGGCCTGGCCCCGTTCCTGACCTTTCTGCGCCAGTATGACCGCCTGGCGGCCGACCGCGTGGACTATTTCATCGCCATATCGGATGAAGTTCGTCGGCGAATCGCCAAGGTCTACCGGCGCGAGGCGGCTATCATCTACCCACCGGTGGACGTAGGGCGCTTTGCGCCGTCGAATCGGGTGGACGACTATTACCTGTTCGTCGGCCGTCTCGTCCCCTACCGGCGGCTCGATGTGCTCATCGAGGCGTTTAACAAGATGGGCCGGCCGCTCAAGATCGCCGGCAGCGGCCGCGACCGCGAGCGGCTGGAGGCGCTGGCCGGGCCGACGGTTGAATTCCTCGGCTTCGTGCCCGACGCCGACCTGCCCGACCTGCTGGCCCGCTGCCGGGCGTTCGTCTGGCCGGGCGAAGAGGACTTCGGCATCTCGCCCTTGCAGGCCAACGCTGCCGGGCGGCCGGTCATCGCCTACGCCGCCGGCGGGGCGCGCGAGACGGTTGTGCCCGGCCTCAGCGGGGCGCTGTTTGCCGAGCAGTCCGTTGCTGCTATTATCGAGGCGGTCGAGTTGTTCGATCCGCTCGCGGTCAGTCCCGCGGCCATTCGCCGCCATGCCGAGCAGTACGACATCGCCGTGTTCAAGCGCCGCATCGCCGACTTTGTAGCGCAAAAGTACGAAGAATGGAACTCCGTCACACCTGGACAATCCTCCGCCGCTACTGGCTCCTTGCGCTGATTCCGGCCGTGCTGGTGCTCGTTGCCGGGCTGGCGACGTGGCGGCCCGCGCCGACGGTCTACAATGCCGGCGTGCGCTTTCTCGTCGGCCAGCCGCCCGGCGCGGCGGCGGCCGAGTTCGACGAGCAGCGCTATTACAACTGGCTGTCGTCGGAGTACATCGTCAACGGCCTGACGGACTGGATTCGCGGCGGGAACTTCGCCGCCGCCGTCAGCCGGCGGCTGGCCGCGCAGGGCATCGACGCGCCGGCCGGCCTGATCCAGGGCGGGCTGGCCGTGGACAACGCCCGCAGCATGCTGACCGTCTCGCTGACGGCCGGCGACCCGGCGCTGTTGACGCAAATGCTCGGCAGCGTCGTCACGGTGCTGACCGAGGACAATGCCGCGGCCTTGCCGCAATTGGGCGGCGAGCGGGCGGTGCTGATCCAGCTCGATGAGCCGGTCGTCAACGCCATCGCCCCGGGCCTGCGCAGCCAGCTCGACCTGCCGTTGCGCGTGGCCCTGGCGCTGGCCGCCGGGCTGGGGCTGGCGTTGTTGGCCCACTACATCGACCCGACGGTGCGCGACCGCGCCGAACTGGAGCGGCTGCGGCTGCCGGTGATGGCGGAGATACCGAAGCAGAAGTAAGTCAGTAGCCAGTAACCAGTATTCAGCATCAGTCGGCCGTCGGCAACACAGATCACTGACAACTGGACACTGAAAACTGGCCACTGGCCACTGGATACCGAACATGGCCCTGAACGACATCTTTCGCATCTTGCGCCAGCGAGGCTGGCTAATCCTCGTCCTGATGGTGCTGACGGCGGCGGCGGCCTTTGGTTTCAGCCGCATCCAGACGCCCGTCTACCAGTCGAACCTGAAGCTGCTGGTGCTGCCGTCGCGCACCGACTTCGGTCAGGCGCAGGCGGCCAAGGCGCTGCTGAGCAGCTATGAGCAGTGGCTGCGCAGCACCTACCGCGCCCAGGCGGTCATCAATGACCTGCAACTGGACATGACCGCCGGCGAGCTGCTGGGCGACGTGCGCGTGGCCTCCGACGCCAATGCCTTTGTCATCGACCTGACCGTGGAGAACACCGACCCGAATTTGGCCAACGACATCGCCCGCTCGTGGGGCAATCAGCTCATCCAGTGGCAGAACGCCAACAACGACAAGCTGCAAAAGGAAGACCGCATCACCATCGAGTTCCTCGACGACCCGCAGGCCGGCCTGGATCGCCCGGACACGAAGATCAACACCGCCGCCGGGGCCGTCTTCGGGCTGCTGCTGGGTGTGGCTTTGCTGTTCCTGCTGGAATGGCTGGCCTCTGGCGTGATGCGTCGCAGTGAGGATGTCGAACGCTATCTCAACATCGCCGTCATCGGCACAATCCCGCAGGAATAAGCATCGACGTGGCGGCTTGCCGCCGCGAAGGGGCTATCAAACCACCATGAGCCTTGTGACCATTACTGACCCACGTTCCCCCGCCGCCGAGGCCTACCGCACGCTGCGCACGAACCTGTCGTTCTACAGCCTCGACCAGCCCATCCACACCCTGGTGGTCACGTCCCCGGCCGCGGGCGAGGGCAAGTCGACGGCCATCGCCAACCTGGCCGTGACGATGGCCCAGAGCGGCCGCCGCACCATCCTCGTCGATTGCGACCTGCGCCGGCCGTCGCTCCACGAGTTGTTCGGCCTGCCTATGGCCCCCGGCCTGACCAACCTGGCCCTGGAGGAGGTCGCCGAGCCGCCGCTGCAAGCCACCAGCATCGACAATCTCTGGCTGCTGAGCAGCGGGCCGACGCCGCCCAACCCCGCCGACCTGTTGGGCGGGCGGCGGATGGAGGAGTTGTTGGCCAAACTGGCCGCGCAGGCCGACATCGTCCTGCTCGACGCGCCGCCCGTTGTCGCCGCGGCCGACGCCGCCATTCTGGGGGCCAAGGCCGACGGCGTGCTGCTAATCATCCAGGCCGGCCGCACCCGGCGCGACCAATCCGAGCGCGCCCGCGAGCTGTTGGAGCAGGCCAAGGCGCGCATCGTCGGCGTGGCCCTGACCAACGCGCCGCGCGAGAGCGGTGCGGCGGAGTACTACGGCTAGGCGCGCCGGCGCAGCGACTTGCGGAGGGACGATGAAAGGACTCATTCTCAGCGGCGGCACAGGCTCGCGGCTCTACCCACTGACCTACACCAGCGCCAAGCAGCTCATCCCGGTGGCCAACAAGCCCATCCTCTTCCGCGTCATCGAGACGATTCGCG
This sequence comes from Promineifilum sp., assembly GCA_019695075.1. Taxonomy (GTDB): domain Bacteria; phylum Chloroflexota; class Anaerolineae; order Promineifilales; family Promineifilaceae; genus Promineifilum. The sequence continues at coordinate 4,724 of JAIBAS010000487.1, forward strand.
ACGCGGGCATCGACGACATCGGCATCGTCGTCGGCAACACCGCCGAGCAGATCAAGGAGGCTGTCGGCCGCGGCAGCCGCTGGGACGTGCGCATCACCTACATTCCGCAGGAGAAGCCGCTGGGGCTGGCCCACGCCGTCAAGGTGGCCCAGCCGTTCCTGGGCGATGACCGCTTCGTGATGTTCCTGGGCGACAATGTCATCCAGGGTGGCATCAGCAATCTCATCCGCCAATTCGCCCAGAGCGATTGGAACAGCCAGATCGTCCTGACGCGCATCGAGCACCCGGAGCAGTACGGCGTGGCCGAGCTGGGCGAGGACGGCCGTATCATCCGCCTGGTCGAGAAGCCCAAGGTGCCGCCAAGTGACCTGGCTCTGGTGGGCGTCTACATGTTCGATGCCGGGGTCTTTGAGGCCGTGGAGGCCATCAAACCGTCGTGGCGGGGCGAGTTGGAGATCACCGACGCCATTCAGTGGCTGGTTGACAACGGCCGCACCGTCCACCCCTATATCCACGAAGGCTGGTGGATCGACACCGGCGCGCCGGGCGACATGCTCTCGGCCAATGACCTGGTGCTGGAGGAGATCGCCTACAATATCGAGGGCTACGTCGATCGCGACAGCAACGTCGATCACCGCGTGACTGTCCAGCGCGGGGCCGAGGTGATCAACAGCATCATCCGTGGCCCGGCCATCATCGGCGAGTACGCGCGCATCGTCAACAGCTACATCGGCCCGTTCACCAGCATCGACCACCACGTCACCATCGAGAACAGCGAGATCGAGCACTCGATGGTGCTGGAGAACAGCCGCATCTGCGACATCGAGACGCGCATCCAGGATAGCCTCATCGGTCGCGACGTGGTCATCGCCCGCTCGCCGATCAAGCCCAAAGCCCTGAAGCTGACCGTGGGCGACCATAGCAAGATGGGCATCCTTTAGCCGCGTGGTGGGCGGGGCGGTGCGTTGGCGCGGCCCCTGCCCGGCCGGCGCGGAGGTGAAGCCTCATGCGTGCCCTCATCCAGCGCGTTAGCCGCGCAAGTGTGACCGTGGATGGGCAGACCGTCGGCCGGATCGGCCGCGGCTTTGCCGTCCTGCTCGGCGTGACCCACGCGGACGGGCGCGCCGAGGCCGAATGGGTAGCCGCCAAGATCGCCGGCCTGCGCGTCTTCGACGACGAGGCCGGCAAAATGAATCTGTCACTGGCCGACGTGGGCGGGGAGCTACTCGTCGTGTCGCAGTTCACGCTCTATGGCGACGCGCGCAAGGGGCGGCGGCCGTCCTTCACCGACGCCGCCGCGCCTGAACGGGCCGAGCCGCTGGTTGACCTCTTCGTGGAACTGCTGCGCGAGGCCGGCTTTCCCGTGGCCACGGGCGTCTTTGGCGCGCACATGGACGTGGAGATCCACAACGACGGCCCGGTGACACTATTAATCGAGAAATGAAGCACAACAACACAACACATGTACTCCGGGGCCTGGCCCCCGACGCCGCGCGGCCGTTGGCCGTCGCCGGCCTTGTCCTGATCCTGCTACTGGCCGCCTGTGGTGGCGGCGCGACGCAAGCGCCGGTCATCCTGGCGACGCCGGCCGACACGGCCGCCCAGGTCGTCGAGGCCACCGCGGTCATTCCGCCGACGGCCGCGCCGACCGAGGCGCCGCCTTCACCCACGGCCCCGCCGACGGTGACCGCCGCGCCGGAGACGACGCCGACGCCCGAGGGCGGCGTCGTTGCCTTCGAGCCGCCGGCCGTCGAGATCGACCGCGAGGCGACGCCCGCGCCCTTCGACGACGTGCCGCAGCCGGCCTACGCGGAGAGCGAATGCAGCGACAAGTATCCCTGCAACGACGACTTCGAGGCCTGGGAGGCGCGCATCGGCCTGCCGGCGGGCTTCGCCGCCTCGGTCTATGCCCAGATCGACGGCCAGCCCAACGTGCTGACCTTTGGCCCCGACGGCCTGCTCTACGTGGGCACGATGGTCGGCGAGATATTGACCGTGGACGAGAGCGGCAACGTCGCGCTGTACGTCGATGGCTTCATCGCCCCGGCCGGTCTGGCCTTCCAGCCGGGCACGGCGCGGCTGTACGTCGGCAGCCGGGTCACTGACCAGAACGAGGATGGCGAGGCGATGGTGGCCGTGGTCGAGGATGGCGTCGTGACGCCGCTCATCACCGGGCTGCCGTGCTGCTACGTGGCCATGCATTCGGCCAACGGCATCGCCTTCGGCGCGGACGGCTTCGGCTATATCGCCGTCGGCGGTCGGGCCGACCACGGCGAAATCCTGAGCGGGCCGAACATGGGCGAACAGGACGAGCGCGACCCCTTCGAGGCCAGCATCCTGCGCTTCAGCCCTGACGGCACGCAGGTGGAGACCTACGCCCGCGGCTTCCGCAATGCCTACGACATCGCCTGGGATGCCGACGGCGTGCTCTACGCCACTGACAACATGCCCGACTTCGGCCCGCCGGAAGAGTTCAACCGCGTCGAGCCGGGCGGGGAGCACGGCTATCCCTGGTTCGACTGCCCGGTTTGCTTCGCGCCGCCGGACGACGTGACGATCGTGCCGCCCATCGACACCTTTGTGCCCCACTCCGCGCCGACGGGCGTGACCGCCTACCTGGCCGACGCCTTCCCCGGCTACTACAACAGCCTCTTCGTGACGCTGTGGAGCGCTTTCCCGGAGGCACAGAAGATCGTCTGGTTTGGGCCGGGCGGCGAGGGGCGGGCCGACTTCGCCACCGGCTTCGCCGCGCCGATTGACCTGACCGTTGGCCCCGACGGCGCGCTTTACGTCGCCGACTGGGCCACGGGCCTCATCTTCCGCATCGCCTACACCGGCGCGTAGGCTGCGGGCCGTGGCGCGATTCTCCGAATCGCGATCTTGAGTTGGCGCGGAGCAGAACGCGATTCGGAGAATCGCGCCACGGGCGGCCGCGCTTTCCCTGACGAAACGGCGCAATGGGCGCATAATAGCGCCATGTTCGATCCACAACGCATTCGCGAGCGGGCCGATGAGGTGCGCGGGCGCATCGCTGCCGCGGCCGCGCGGGCCGGCCGCTCGCCCGACGAGATCACCCTCGTAGCCGTCTCTAAGACGTGGCCGGCCGAGCTGGTCGTGGCCGCCTATGGCGCGGGCTTGCGGCACTTCGGCGAGAACCGGCCGGAGGAGTTGGCTGCCAAGCGCCCACTGGTGGAGGCGGCCCTTGGCCCCAACTCCGGCATTACCTGGCACCTCATCGGCACGCTGCAAAGCCGCAAGACGGAACTGGCCGCGGCCTCGGCCGACGTCTTCCACGCCCTCGACCGGGAGAAGATCGCCCGGCGGCTGGCGGCTGACCTGCGCGCGGCCGGGCGCGTGCTGCCGGTCTTCGTCGAGGTCAACCTTAGCGGCGAGGCGTCGAAATCGGGCCTGATGATGACCCATTGGGAAGAGGATGCGACCCAACGCGCGGCGCTGCGTACACTAATGATAGCGCTGCAAGCGAGCGCCGTCTTGCCGCCCGTGGGCCTGATGACGATGGCTCCGTGGGACGCGCCGCCGGACGACATCCGCGCCGTGTTCCGCCGCGGCCGGCTGCTGGCCGAGTGGCTGGCGGGCGAGCGGCCGGACGCGCCCCGGCCGGCGCTGTCGATGGGCATGACTGACGATTACGAGATCGCCATCGAGGAAGGAGCGACCCACGTCCGCGTCGGCCGCGCCCTATTCGGCGAACGCGAAGCGAAACTTTGAGGTGAAATGAACCTGGTTAGTCTGATTAACGCTCTCTTCTTTATCTTCTACGTGCTGCTATTCGCCCACATCATCCTGTCGTGGGTGCGCCCCAGCCCCTACCACCCCGTGTGGGGGCCGATCATCCGCCTCGTCAACGGCGTCATCGACCCAATTGTCATGCCCGTGCGCCGGTTGATGCCGCCGATGGGTGGCCTGGACTTCAGCCCGATGGTCATCCTGCTGCTGGCCCGCCTGCTGCAGGGCGTGCTGATCAACCTTGTCCGTTAGTGGGGGCCTAGGTTCCAGGTTCCAGGGAAAAGCGCTCTTCCCTGGAACCTGGAACCTGGAACCTGGAACCTATCTCAGCCC
>JAIBAS010000249.1 GCA_019695075.1 Promineifilum sp.
TACGCCGCCGGTGCGCTGGGCGTGGCCCTCAGCGGCGCGGGGCCGAGCCTGCTGGCCTTCGTCGCCGACAACGGCGTTGCCGGCGACGGCGCGGCCGTCGGCCGGGCCATGAGCGACGCCTTTGCCGCCGCGGGCCTGGCCAGCCGCACCTGGCTGCTGCGGCCGTCGGCCGCCGGCGCGCGGTTGACCGCGACGGAGTAGCACGGGGCGAATGTCGCGCTCCGGCGCGACGAAATGCTTTCGTCATGTTGTCGCACTTTTGTTACACTTTCTACCGACCCCGGCCGGGCGCTCAAACCGGCCGGCAGCACCACGCGAAGGAGAACTGAATGGAAAAGGAGACCCTCCTGGACTGGTACCGTCAGATGGTACTTGGCCGTCGTTTCGAGCAAAAGTGTGCCGAACTCTACCAACTCGGCAAGATCGGCGGTTTTCTGCACCTCTACATCGGTCAGGAGGCGACGGCCGTCGGCTCCATCGGCGCTCGCCGCCCGCAAGACCACATCATCACCGCCTACCGCGACCACGTCCACGCCCTTGTGGCCGGCGCGGAGCCGAAGCGACTGATGGCCGAGCTGCTGGGCAAGGACACCGGCGTCAGCCGGGGCAAGGGCGGTTCGATGCACCTGGCCTCTGTGGAACACAACTACTGGGGCGGCTACGGCATCGTCGGCGGCCATATTCCCCTGGGCACGGGCCTGGCCCTGGCCGAGCAATACAAGGGCACGGATGCTGTCGTCCTGTGCTACATGGGCGACGGTTCGACCAATATCGGCTACTTCCACGAGTCGCTGAACATGGCCGGCGTCTGGGACTTGCCGATCATCTACATCGTCGAGAATAACAAGTACGGCATGGGCACGTCGGAGGCCCGCGCCTCGGCCGGGACGATGCTGGCCAAGGCGGCGGCCTACGGTATGACCGGGCGACAGGTCAATGGCATGGACGTGATCGAAGTTTACAATGCCACGCGCGAAGCGATTGACGCCATCCACGCCGGGCAAGCGCCGCAATTCCTGGAAATCCAGACCTACCGCTACGAAGGCCACAGCATGGGCGACCCCCTCCGCTACCGCACCAAGGAGGAGGTCGAGAAGTGGCGCGCCGAAGACCCCATCGGCATCCTCGAACGCCACCTCTACGCCGAGAAGCTGGCCACCGAGGCCGAGCTGGACAAGATCGAAGAAGGCGTTGAAGAAGTCATCGCCGAGGCCGTGGAATTCGCCGAGCAGTCGCCCTTCCCCGCCCCGGAGGCGCTGTTCGAGGGCATCTACGTCGATAACTAGACAGTACGCGGTCGCCCCGGCGGCCCTAAGACAGGACAGGAGACAGCATGGCACTGATTACGATGCGACAGGCGATCACCGACGCCCTGCGCGAGGAGATGCACCGCGACGAGCGCGTGTTCATCATGGGCGAGGAGGTCGGCGTGTGGGGCGGAACCTATGCCGTCACGCGCGGCTTCTACGACGAATTCGGCGAGAAGCGCGTCCGCGACACGCCCATCTCGGAGATGGCCATCGGCGGCGTTGCCACCGGCGCGGCGATGGGCGGCCTGCGTCCCGTGGCCGAGTTCATGACCATCAACTTCGCCTTTCTGGCGTTGGATGCCATCATCAACCACGCCGCCAAGATTCACTACATGTTCGGCGAGCAGATGCGCGTGCCGGTGGTCTATCGCGCGCCGGGCGGCGGCGGCCGGCAGCTGGGCGCCACCCACAGCCATACGCCCGACGTTATCTTCGCCCACTTTCCCGGCCTGAAGGTCGTCTCCCCCAGCACACCCTACGACGCCAAGGGATTGCTCAAGTCGGCCATCCGCACCGACGACCCGGTGCTATTCATCGAGCACCACACCCTCTACCAGATTCGCGGCGAAGTGCCGACCGAGGAGTACGTCGTGCCCATCGGTGTGTCCGATATCAAGCGGCCGGGCGACGCCGTGACCCTCGTTGGCTACGCTCAGGGCTTGCAGGTCGCTCTGGAAGCGGCCAAGCAGTTGGCCACGGAGGGCATTGAGGCCGAGGTGGTCGATTTGCGGTCGCTGCGCCCGCTGGACATGGGGCCGGTGCTCGACTCCTTCCGCAAGACCTTCCGGGCCGTCATCGTCGAGGAGGGCTACCGCACCTTCGGCATCGGCGCGGAGATCGCCGCGCGGCTGCAGGAAGAAGGCTTCGACTACATGGACGCGCCCGTAAAGCGCGTCGCCCAACTGGAAGCGCCCCTGCCCTACTCGCGCGAACTGGAACAGTCGGCGTTGATCAACGTAGACCGCGTGATCGCCGCCGTCAAGGAGATCATCTAGATGGCTGAGTACATCGTCATGCCCAAGCTCGGGTTCGACATGCGTGAGGGCGTGCTCAACAACTGGGTCAAGCAGGTCGGCGAGATGGTCAACCGCGGCGACGTCGTCGCCGAGATCGAGTCGGACAAGGCCACGCTGGAGCTGGAGGCGCAAGTCGCCGGCGTACTGCTGAAGACGCTGCACGGGCCGGGCGATGTCGTGCCCGTGGGGGCCAATCTGGCCATTGTCGGCCAGGAGGGCGAGGATGTCTCCAGCATGGGCGGCAACGGCGGCGCGGCCGTGGCCCCGGCCCAGACGGCCACCGCCAACGCCCCGGCCGTGGCCGACATGCCCAAGGTGGCCCAGGCCGAGACCGCGCCGACGCAACCCGCGCCAGC
>JAIBAS010000432.1 GCA_019695075.1 Promineifilum sp.
TGGTACGACGACCTCATCCACACCTGAGCGACGATGCGCTTCTTCCGGTCGGAAGAGAGCCTGCGAGAGTGGCAAGCGGCCGGTGGGTTTGGCGGCGCGATGCTGCCGCTGCCGCAGTTGTGGGCGCTGTCGCGGCGGTGGTACGCCGGCCGCCTGTCGCCGGAGTTCCATGGCCGCGGCCTGGACGAGATCAGGGCGATTTTTGCGGCGGTGGGGTTGCGGGGGGCGTTTTGGGAGGCGGGGTAGGCGATAGCCGGAGTCGTTGCAGCGTCTATAGGCGCTCACGCAAAGGCGCTCACGCAAAGGCGCGAAGGGGCAAAGGGCGCAAAGAAGAGCGCCGATTTTCGCTGAAAGAGGTGTTCCGGCAGCGGCAATCAGCGTGGCATCAGCGCCTATCCGCGTGCCATTCCGGTGCGACCACATCGATATGCGGTTGCCCTGCGGCAACGACGCGAAGCCGAAGGTTCGCGCCATGCTTTGGGGTATACTGAGAGAGGGGCTAGGGGATAGGGATTAGGGGCCAGGGAAGAGCGCTCTTCCTGTCGCGCCCGCCCCGGGCTAATGAAGTTTAACAAAATAACGAGGCATCGTAGGGGCGGGACAATGCGGCCGAGGCACATGGTCTTGCAGAACAGTGTGGCTGCCGCATTGTCTCGCCCCAAGGGACTACGCCGGCGGAGGAGTAAGACCTCACGCCAAGGCGCGAAGGGACAAAGGCGCTAAGAAAGAAAAGAAAACAAGATTCTTCTTTGCGCCTTTGCTTCTTTGCGCCTTGGCGTGAGCTCTTATTGACGCCGACCGCCGACCACTGCCCACTGCCCGCTGTTCACTGGCCACTTCCCCACTGGCCCCCCGCCCCGCCCGTGCTATGATCGGCCCATGTTCGATCTCATCGCTTTCGACGCGGACGATACGCTCTGGCACAATGAAGACCTCTACCGCGACGCGCGCGCCCAGTTCGACGCCCTCATCGCCCCCTACGGACCGCCGTCGGGCGTGGAGGACATCATCCACGCCACGGAGATGGCCAACCTGCCCTTCTTCGGCTTCGGCGTCAACAGCTTCATCCTATCGCTGATCGAGGCGGCCGTGGCCATCACCGGCGGGCGGGTGGAGGGCGCGGCCATCGGCCGGCTGATCGAGGTGGCCAAGGGGATGATCTCGGCCGACATCCGCCTGATGGATGAAGTCGAGGACACGCTGGCGGCGCTGGCGGCCGATTACCCGCTGCTGCTCATCACCAAGGGCGACCTGCTGCACCAGCAGGACAAAGTCGCCCGCTCCGGCCTGGGGCGCTACTTCAGCGGCGTGGAGGTGGTCAGCGACAAGACGGCCGCCACCTACGCCGACATCCTGCGGCGGCGCGGCGTGGCCCCGGCGCGCTTCCTGATGGTCGGCAATAGCCTGCGCAGCGACATCGTGCCCGTGGCCGAGTTGGGCGGGCAGGCGGTCTACGTGCCCATCGAGAACACGTGGGTCTACGACCACGTGCCCGTGCCCGACGGGCTGCCCGGCGTCGTCCACCAGGTGACGCGGCTGGGGGAGGTGGTGGGGTTGGTGAGGGGCAACCAGTAGCACAGCCTGTCAGGCTGTGGCCGGCGACGACAGCCTGACAGGCTGTGCTACGGGGCTGCGCGCTTTCCCTGGCCCTTAGCCCCTGACCCCTCTATAATAGCCGCGAATCGACCCATCTCCGCCGGCAATGGTCAAACCTCGTCGCGCCGCGCTTGTGTTCCTTGTCCTGGCCGCGCTCCTGGCCGTGGCCTGGTTTAGCCGCGCCCGCTGGCTGGCCGATCTGCTGGCGGCGCTCGGCGGCAACGCGGCCCTGATCACGATCATCGTCGCCATCCTGGGCCTGCTGGTGGCGGCCGGGGCGGCCGTGGTGCAGTGGTCGGGCCAGCGTCGCCCCCCGCCCCAGCCACCCGGCCGCCTCGTTCAGCCGGTCGCCCTGGACGCCCTGCGCGCCCAGTTTCGGGACCTCGAGAAGCAGACCTTTGCCTACGTGGACCGCGGCGCGCTCAACCGCCAGTTGATGTTCCCATCGCGGCTGGTGATCACCGGCGACCCCAAAGTCGGTAAGACGCGCGAGGCGGTGGAACTCATCGGCCGCGTCCTGGAGCCGCGCCACATCCCGCCGGCGCGTATTTTCCGGCCCACCACGGAGTTGCGCGGCACGGACACGAACGCGGTGACCGGCCAGATTCGCAAAGACGTGGGCGACCACGGCCCACTGCTGCTGTTCGTAGACGACCTGCCGCGCTTCTTTCAGATGAATGAACTGGATCGTCTGGCGGCGGCGCTAAATGAGCTGAAGAATTGCGGCGATTTGCACGTCGTGGCCACGGCGCGCGACGGTCAATTGACCGCCGGCCATCGCGACTGGCTGAGCGCCCACGATTTCAGGGCGATTCCCCTGAGCCGCTGGGGGGCGGATGACGTGGCCAGGTTGGTGGACGATGGCCTCTATCTGGTCGAACTTCCCGACGACAGCGAGGGTCGCCAGGCGCTGGTTGACGGCAACGACGGCACGCCCGAACTGACGCGGCTCACCTTGCTGGCGCTGGCCGGGCTTGGCCGGAGCGACCGGCAGACGGTCGAGGAGACTCAACGCGACACCTATCTCGACATGTGGCGAGCGACGCGCGAGGAGTTGAGCGCGCGGCAGCCGGCGGTCAGGCC
>JAIBAS010000197.1 GCA_019695075.1 Promineifilum sp.
TTGACCGGCGTGACCTCAGCATCTTCCGCATCGGCTACGATATGTTGGAAAGGTGTCTCATCAATAACCTGCCTGCTTCTTTCAGGCAGGTGCCTTACTTCACCTGATTTTGTGTCAGGTAGCTAGAGGACTTTGACTCCCCGGCCGATTTCCTGGAGCGGAGTGTAGGCTTTGCCGCACTGGCAGGAGACGCGGTGATGGGCGTAGCCTACGGTTCCCTGGCGTGCAGCCGCGGCATTGAGGTCAGTTTGTTCGTCGAGGAAGCGTATCGCCGGCAAGGCGTCGCCACCGCACTGGCAAGTCGCCTGATTCTGACCTGTCTCCGCGACGGGCGACGGCCGAACTGGGACGCGGCTAACCCGGAATCGTGCCGGCTGGCGGAAAAGCTGGGGTTCGTCTTCACGCAGGAATACGCAGCCTATTACCGCCAGCCCGAATAACAACCGCTTCGCCGCCTAGGGCGTGTGCCCATTCGTGAAGCGGACTGTTCGACCGGGCCGCCCGGGCCTAAAGGCAACCGGGCTACGCCACGACGCCGGCCGAGGCCGGCTATCGGCGGTGGTTCTTAAGGCCCGTTCAGGGGCCGTCGTTGACTAGCCCTGTGGCTTCAGCCCGGGGCGGGCGCTTGGCATACATACCCTCGTAGTGTGGAGGTCAACATGTCCAGAGCGATGCGCTCCTTGCTCGTCGTGGTCTGCGCCGTCCAACTCATCTTCGCCGTCGCCTTCTTCTGCCAGTGGCCGTGGGCCGTGCGCCTGTGGCCCTTCGCGGGCACGACGCCGCTGACCTACGTCCTGCTGGCCTCGTTCTTCGCCGCCGCGGCGGCCTCGACGCTGTGGCCGCTCGCCTCTGGCCACTTCGGTGCGTTGCGAGGCGTGGCCCTCGACTACGTGTTCATCTTCGGGCCGCTGACGGCGGTCATCCTCTGGCTGGGGCTGCGCGGCGGCGAGAGCGGCCAGATCGTCTACGCCCTGCTGTGCGCCGGCGGGCTGGCGTTTGGGCTGTGGCTGTGGTGGTGGGCGGGCCGCTGGCCGCTGGACACGTCTGTGCCCATGCCGGCGCTGGTGCGCAGGTCGTTCGCCGTCTTCGTGCTGGCCCTGCTATTCGTCAGCGTGCGCCTGTGGCTGCGACTCCCGACCATCCCCTGGAAACTGACGCCGGAGCTGTCGCTGGTCGTCGGCTGCATGTTCTTCGGGGCGGCGGTGTACTTCGTCTACGGCTTGCTGCGGCCGAGTTGGGCCAACGCCGGCGGGCAACTGGCCGGCTTCCTGGCCTATGACCTGGTGTTGATCGTGCCCTTTCTGCGCGCCCTGCCCGGCGTGGCTTCGGAGTTCCGCACGGGGTTGATCGTCTATCTGGTGGTGGTGGTCTATAGCGGGTTGCTGGCGATTTACTATCTGTTTATCAATCGGGAGACAAGATTGATATGACCGGAAAAGCTGAAACCCAGCCTTGGGATGTTGTTGATCACCTCAAGTCAGAGGAAGACATGATCGCCTATCTAGACGCCGCCCTGGAAGACGGCGATCCGGCGCTCATTGTAGCGGCATTAGGTGACATCGCTCGTGCCAAAGGAATGACTCAAGTCGCGCGGGAAGCGGGGTTAGGGCGCGAGAGTTTATATAAGGCGTTGTCTCCGTCAGGCAACCCTGAGTTTGCATCCGTACTTAAGGTGCTGAGTGCGTTGGGTCTACGCTTTCAGGTTGCACCAGTATGATCGTCTAGAAACCGCGTTTCCGGCAGCAACTCGGCTTCCAGATAGTGAAGAGCCATCGCCACCACCGCCGACCAGGCCAGCACCTTGAACGCGCCCTCACCACTCGTTTAGAGCGTGCTCATTCTGGCGCCGATGCACTGATCAAACCGGTTGCTCGCTCAATCTGTTCCCGATCCCAACTGACAAGCGGTAGCTGCAAACGCTGGGCAACAGCAACGTACATGGCGTCCGCGCCTCGAAGCCGACAGCTTGAGGCGATCTCAGCCGCATAGTTGCCCAGATCGGCATCGATGGCCACCAATTGCAAACTTGGCGCTCGCCTGATTCGCTGTACGACTTCGTAACCCAATCGTGTTGTGCCGGTGCGCCGCGTGATCGTTCCTGCCACCTCCGCCAGCATCGAAGCCGGCGCAACGAGGGGGCGCTCCTCACGGATCATTCTGGTCAGCCACGTGAGGCTGGCGACGTGAAAGGCATCGTCATTTAGAAAGCGGCTCACCCACACACTGGCGTCAGTAACAGTCATAGCTCTCGCTTGCTCTCGCGGACGGCGTCAACGGCGCTACGAGTACCGGACCACTCCGCCGTTACCTCCTCAGCCAAACGATCCATTTCGGCCAGGAGCGCGGCTATTTCATCCGCTTTGCCGGTCGTTGAACTGGCGGGTATCAAGCGAGCGACGAGTTCGCCCCGATGCGTGATGTCAATCACCTCGCCGCGTTCGTGTACCCGCCGGACAATTTCGCTCGTATTGCTTTTTAGTTCACGAATACCAACGCTTGACATGAATTACCTCATGTGCCCACAGATGTAGCCACACACCCTCAGTATAGCTCAATTCACCTCATCGCGCATCAACCGGGTGCGGATCACGTGCTATAATCGCCCTATTCAGGAGAACTCACTTATGACCCGCACCATTCGCGCCCCTCGCGGCACAACCCTCCACTGCAAAGGCTGGCTGCAAGAAGCCGCCTATCGCATGATCCAGAACAACCTCGACCCGGAGGTGGCCTACGACCCGGAGCACCTCATCGTCTACGGCGGCCGCGGCCGGGCCGCCCGTAACTGGGAAGCCTTCGACGCCATCCTGCGCAGCCTGCGCGAACTGGAGGACGACGAGACGCTCCTCGTCCAGAGCGGCAAGCCCGTGGCCGTCTTCCGTACCCACGCCGACGCGCCGCGCGTCCTCATCGCCAACAGCAACATCGTTCCCCACTGGGCCACCCAGGAAAACTTCGACCGCTGGGAGGCCGAGGGGCTGATCATGTACGGCCAGATGACCGCCGGCAGTTGGATCTACATCGGCACGCAGGGCATCCTGCAAGGCACGTTCGAGACCTTCGCCGAAGCGGCGCGGCAGGCCGGCTGGCCGTCGCTGCGCGGCAAATGGGCGCTGACGGCCGGGCTGGGCGAGATGGGCGGGGCGCAACCGCTGGCCGTCACCATGAACGACGGCGTGGCCCTGGTCGTCGAGGTGGACGAGTGGCGCGCCCGCCGCCGGCTGGAACACCGCTACATCGACGAGGTCAGCGAGGACGTGGAGGACGCCCTGCGCCGGGTGGAGCACTACACCGCCGCCGGCCAGGCCCGCTCCATCGGCCTCATCGGCAACGCCGCGGCCGTCTTCCCCGACCTGCTGGCCCGCGGCCTCGTGCCCGACCTCGTCACCGACCAGACCTCGGCCCATGACTACCTGGCCTACTTCCCCGACGACCTCAGCTTCGAGGACGGCCGCGCCCTGCGCGAGAGCGACCCGGCCGCCTTCGCCCGGCTGTCCGGAGCCGCCATGGCCCGCCAGTGCGCGGCGATGGTCGAGTTCCAGCGCCGCGGGGCCATCGTCTTCGACTATGGTAACAACCTGCGCCAGCGGGCCTACGACGCGGGCGTGACCGACGCCTTCAGCTACCCCGGTTTCGTGCCCGCCTACGTCCGGCCGCTGTTCTGCGAGGGCAAGGGGCCGTTCCGCTGGGTGGCCCTCAGCGGCGACCCGGAGGACATCCGCGTGACGGACGAGGCCGTGCTGGAGCTATTCCCCGACGACGCCCACCTGCGGCGCTGGATTCGCATGGCCGAGGAGCGCGTCCACTTCCAGGGCCTGCCGGCGCGCATCTGCTGGTTGGGCTATGGCGAGCGCGCCCGCGCCGGGCTGCGCTTCAATGAGTTGGTCGCGTCGGGCGCGGTCAAGGCCCCCATCGTCATCGGCCGCGACCACCTCGACGCCGGCTCCGTGGCCAGCCCCAACCGCGAGACCGAGGGCATGCGCGACGGCAGCGACGCCATCGCCGATTGGCCGGTGCTCAACGCCCTGATCAACGCCGTCAGCGGCGCGACCTGGGTCAGCTACCACCACGGCGGCGGCGTGGGCATCGGCTACAGCCTGCACGCCGGGCAGGTCATCGTCGCCGATGGCACGCCGGCCGCCGCCCGCCGCCTGGAGCGGGTGCTGACGGTTGACCCCGGCATGGGCGTCGTGCGGCATGTGGACGCGGGCTATGAGCGAGCGATTGAGGTGGCGAAGGAGCGGGGGGTGAAGGTGCCGATGATGGTAGATGGTAAATGAGCGATGACAGCCGGCGAGCGACGAGTTACAATACATTGTACGATGATGGTTTTGACGAGAATCCGTGAGTGATCTGCTTCAACACATTCAGTCGCTGATCGGCCAGGGAGAGGTTCGCATCTCCGAACATGGTTACGATGAGTTGGCAGCGGATTCCATCTCGGCTCGCGAAGCCGTGGCCGGTGTCGCCGATGCAGTAGTGGTTGAGGAATACGCAGCGTACGCAAAAGGGCCGGCAGTGTTAGTTTTACAACGTGACGAGAGCGAGCAGGTCATCCACATCCTGTGGGGTATTCCGGCGGGCAAGTCAACGCCAGCGGTGCTGGTAACTGCCTATCGTCCCGACCCTCTCCGTTGATCGGTAAATTTTCTCAGGAGAAGGCCATGACTGAAAAGCTGGTAACGAAACTGGTGCATGAGGGGGAATACGCGGCCGAAGTGGATGTAACGCTCATCATCACCGAGGATGAATGGTCGCCCTACCTGTCGTTGCAGGATGCCTATAAGCTAGACGATATGCATGCGGCGTTGCGGCGGGGGGATGTGGCAACGGCAGCCAAAATTGGCCGGGTATACCGGCTGATCCCGGTGGCGGTGTAGCGCATCGATTTCATCGATGCGGTCGTCGCTGCCATTGCCGAGCGACTGAACATCACCCGCATCCTCACCCTCGACCAACGCCACTTCCGATTGTTCCGGCCGCAGCATTGCGCTGCGTTTAAACTGATTCCTTAGCGCCCCTATCATTGCCGACAGGGGCGCTCTTATTCGCTGGCTATCATGGGCAAGACGGACGGTTTCAGTTCGCGCGCCCGATCCGTTCGCCGGCATTGCCATTCACCGCCGGCGGGACAACCACCGCCTCAGCCGTCTTCTCGCCCTCGCCGATCTTCATCGGCGGCCCCACCGGCTCCAGCAAAGCCACGGCCACGACCTCGTCCAGGTGGCCGACCGGGATCAGTTCCAGGTCTTGCCGCACGCGCTCCGGCAACTCCGGGATGTCCTTGGCGTTGTCCTTCGGCAGTAGCACGGTCTTGATGCCCGCGCGGTGGGCGGCGATGGTCTTGGACTTCAGGCCGCCGATGGGCAGCACCTTGCCGCGCAGCGTCACCTCGCCGGTCATGGCCACGTCGCGCCGCACCGGCCGCCGGGTGAAGGCGGAGATGATGGCCGTAGCCATGGCGATGCCCGCGCTTGGCCCGTCCTTGGGCGTGGCCCCGTCGGGCACGTGAATGTGGACGTTGACCTTGTCGAACAGCCCCGGCTCCAGACCCAGCGTCCGGGCGTTGGCCCGCGCGTAAGTCAGCGCCGCCTGGGCCGACTCCTGCATCACGTCGCCCAGCGAGCCGGTCAGGGTGACCCGGCCGGTGCCCTCGCTCAGGCTGACCTCGATGGGCAGGGTGTTGCCGCCGTAGTTGTTCACGGCCAGGCCGGTCACCAGGCCGACCTCGTCCTGCTCTTCCATCATGCCATAGCTGAACTTGCGCGGCCCCATGATCTCTTCCACGTCGGCCTCGCTGACTGTGAACGGCCCAGTCTCGCCGGAAGCCACCTTGACGGCCAGCTTGCGCACGACCTTACCCAGATTGCGCTCCAGTTGGCGCACGCCCGCTTCCAGCGTGTAGTAGCGAATCAGCGACCGCAAGGCGTCGTCGGCCAGCGTCACGGTGACGTCGCCGATACCGTTGGCCGCCTGCTGCTTCTTCAGCAGGTACTGCCGGGCGATGGCCGCCTTCTCGTCCTCGATGTAGCCGGGCATGGTGATCGTCTCCATGCGGTCGAGCAGCGCCGCCGGGATGGTGCCAAGCTGGTTCGACGTGGTGATGAAGATCACCTGGCTCAGGTCGAACGGCACTTCCAGGTAGTGGTCGGTGAAGCTGTGGTTCTGCTCCGGGTCGAGCACTTCCAGCAGCGCCGCCGCCGGGTCGCCGCGCCAGTCGTTGCCGACCTTGTCGATCTCGTCCAGGACGATGACCGGGTTGCGCGTCTTGGCGTCGCGCAGGGCGCGGATGACGCGGCCGGGAATCGCGCCGATGTAGGTGCGGCGGTGGCCGCGAATCTCGGCCTCGTCGCGCACGCCGCCCAGGCTGATGCGCACCATCTCGCGCCCCATCGCCCGCGCCACGGAGGTGGCGATCGACGTCTTGCCGACGCCGGGCGGGCCGTTGAGGTTGATAATCGCGCCCTTCATGTCCTTGCCGGCCAGCTTGCGCACGGCCACGTACTCGACGATGCGCTCCTTGACGTCCTCCAGGCCATAGTGGTCTTCGTCCAGCACCTGGCGGACGTGGGCGATGTCGAGGTTGTCCTCGGTCTCGTTGTTCCAGGGCAACTCGGTCAGCCACTCCAGATAGGTGCGGATGACGCTGGCCTCGGCCGACTGCCCGCCCTGGTACTCCAGGCGCTTGAGTTCGCTCAGTGCCCGTTCCAGCACCTTGGGCGGCATGCCGGCGGCCTCGATCTTGTCGCGCAGGCTGTTGGGGCCGTCGCCCTCTTCGTCGCCCAGTTCCTTGCGGATGGCCTTCATCTGCTCGCGCAGCATGTAGTCGCGCTGGGCCTTTTCCGCGCCGTCGCGGGCATCCTGCTGAATCTTGCTGCGGATGTCGGCGATGCGGACTTCCTGGCGCAGGTGCTCCAGCACCGCCTCCAGGCGCGCCCGGCCGTTGAGGTTCATCAGCAGCGCCGTCTCGGCCTCGAATGGCAGGCTAATCAGCCCGGCGATGGTGTCGGCCAACGCGCCGGCGGTGCGACTGGCGCGGGTCATGGCCATGATCTGCTGGTTGGTCTCGCCCATCAGTTCGACGTACTGCTCCAGGTAGGCGATGGCCTCCAGCTTGAGAGCCTCGTCGACGGCGTCCTCTTCGGCCAGTTCTTCGTAGCGGCCGATCAGGAACGAGCCGCCCGTCTCCACACCCAACAGGCGCACGCGCCGGTGCAGCTCAACCAGCATCTGGATGCCGACCGGCGTGCGCAGCATGTCGCGCGCCGTGGCCAGGATAGCGATGGGGAAGATGTCATCGGTGCCGGGCGTCTCCACCTCGGCATCGCGCTGCACGACGACCAGCAGGTCGCCGCCCCGTTCGATGGCCGCCTGCACCGCGGCCAGAGACGTCCGCCGGCCAATAGACACGGTCGTCGTGACGCCGGGAAAAACCGTGCCCCCGCGCAAAGGTACGACGGGGATGGGTTTGGGTTCGTAAGAGTCGCTCTTCGTGTTACTCATAGAATTGTCCTCAATACTGAGTCCCTTCTTGGCCGCCACAAGATAGAGTGGCAGTCAGGGGATTCTACGCGACAGGAATATGTATTGTGATAGAAGCGCGTCAGAGATGTATAAGAATGGCATCCCTTGCCGCCCAGGCCGATTGGGCGACAATTGCGGTACGCTGCTACCCTTTGGCGTGGCGCGGGGGAGAGGGACGAGGGCGGTGGTGAGCTGATGCGACGGATTCTCTTGCTCTTTGCGTTGGGTTGGCTGCTGGCCGCGCAAACGCCGGCGCTGACCATCGGCGCGATCCAGGGCGGCGCGGCCGAATCGCCCTACCTCAACCGCTTCGTCACCTTCCGCGGTGTGGTCGTCGGCGGCTATGAAGACCAGAATACTCGCGGCGATGTTTACTACACTCTCTTCGTGCAGAGCCTGCCCGGCGAGAGCGACGGCGACCCGGCCACCTCCGACGGCATCGCCGTCTTTCTGGGGCGTGAGCCGCGGCGCGATGTGGAGTTGGGCGATGTCGTCCGCGTCGGTGGCAAGGTGACCGAGTTCTACGGCCTGACGGAAATCGACGACCGCGGCCTGACCGTGACCGTTGAAGACCGCATCCCCCTGCCCGCACCCGCGCCCCTTGACCCACCGGCCGACAACGCCGCCGCGGCGGCGGCCTTCGAGGCGTTGGAGGGCATGCGCGTGTCGCTGGGCGAGGCGGTGGTGGCCGGGCCGACACATACGGGTTGCGGTTTTGCCGTGGTCGGCGCGGCCGGCGCATCGTCTCTGCCTCTCATTCGCCGCGCCGACAGCGACCCCACCGGCCAAGCCGTGCCTGTCCTCTACCCCAGCGATCTCGACTGCGCCGACATCCCCCAGGTGACGACCGGCGACCGCATCGACGGCATCGCCGGGGCGCTGACCTACAACTTCGACCAGTTCAAGATCGTCCTCGACGGCGCGGACGAACTGGAGATCACGCCGTCGCCGCGGCCGGCCATGCCGGCGCCGCCCACCCTCCAGGGGCAGCAGTTCAGCGTGGCCACGCTCAACACTGAGGACATGTTCGACACCGTCCGCGACACGGCCGACGACGGCGAACCGCGGCCGGCGGCCGAGGAGGTGGCCGCGCGGCAGGCCAAGCTCAGCGCCCAGATCGCCGGGCCGCTGGGCTGCCCGACGCTGCTGGCGCTGCAAGAGGTGGAGCACGAGGCGCTGCTGCGCGACCTGGCCGCGGCGCTGGCCCCGGCCTGCGGCTTCACCTACACCGTCAGCCACCGCGACAGCCCCGACACCCGCGA